>JACZXL010000235.1 GCA_022571635.1 Planctomycetota bacterium | reverse complement strand
GCGGGCTCGATGATGAGGATCTGCGGGATTTCCTCGGCTACGACCTGGGGGTGGCGATCACCGGCACGGAACAGGTCGGCTTGACGCTCATCATCACCGAGGGGTTCGGGGAGATTGCGATGGCCCAACGGACCTTTGAGCTGCTGGGCTCGCGTCAGGGCGATGAGGCATCGGTGAACGGGGCGACGCAGATCAGGGCGGGGGTGATGCGGCCTGAGATCATTATCCCCCTCACCGCCGACGAGAAGGCCCTTGAGGTCGAGCCGGAGCACACCACCGGGCTGCTCGAGATCGGCCGACCCGTGCGGATTATCCGCGATCCGTACTTCGGCTTGATCGGGGCGGTGTCGGGTCTCCCGGCCGAGCTGCAGGTTCTGGATTCGGGCTCCAAGGCCCGCGTACTTGAAGTGAGATTCGATTCCGGAGAGAGTGTCACCATTCCACGAGCCAATGTGGAGCTCATCGAGGCCTGAACGAAAGAGTGGCTATGAGAGAATATTGTCTGACCCGAAGTTGGACCGCTCTTGCCGCGGGACTGCTGATGTCAGCGTCCTCCCCCGTGCAGGCGCAGGAGAACCATCAGGCACCGGCCCCACCCAGCAATGTCGTGGGTGAGGACCATCCCTGGGACGATGGAGAAGAGATCGTCCTGCGCTGGACGCTGTCACCCGACGATGGCGATTCCGTTTCAGAGTATTTCATTCTCCAGACCGTAGCGGAGGTCGGTGATTTCGAGGTCACGCCGGACTTCAAGATTATCGATTCAACCCAGGCCGGGACCGATCATCTCGTCATCGAGGTCAAGCCCCAGTCGAGGCTCTCAGAGGTGAGAAGGCTCGGTGACAGAGTCGACATCCGCGGCCTGGTCGATACGGGCGACCACGAATTTGAGCTTTCGTATCACTTTCAGGTAATCGCGGTCGATTCGGATGGGAACCGATCGGCGCCCGCAACAACCTCAACCGCGGTGAAGGCGGTGATGCAGCCGTACGACCTTTCGCGTTTGTCGCTGATGATCATCACGTTTGTTTTCTGCGGCGCGGTTGTGTTCTGGATCAACCGCGCTCGCAAGGGGAAGCCGATCAAGGTTCGCAAGATCGCCGGTCTGGAAGCGGTGGACGAGGCCGTCGGCCGTGCCACCGAGATGGGACGGCCCATCCTCTACATCCCGGGCATTCAGGACATCAACGAGATCCAAACGATCGCGAGCATGACCATCCTGTCGCGCGTGGTGAAAACCGCGGCGCAGTACGACGCCAAAGTCGAAGTGCCCACGAGCAAGTCGCTTGTAATGACAACCGCCCGCGAGACGGTGCAGGCTGCTTTCATGGAGGCCGGCCGACCGGACGCCTACAACGAAGATCTGATCTATTACGTCACGGATGAGCAGTTTGGTTACGTGGCGTACCTCCAGGGCATGATGGTGCGTGAGAAGCCGGCGACCTGTTTCTACATGGGCGCATTCTTCGCCGAGTCGCTGATTCTGGCGGAGACCGGCAATTCGATCGGGGCGATTCAGATCGCAGGAACAGCAATGCCGGCCCAGCTCCCGTTCTTCGTCGCCGCGTGTGACTACACCTTGATCGGAGAGGAGTTCTTCGCCGCTTCTGCATATCTGTCAGGTGAACCTGAGCAGCTTGGCAGTCTCAAGGGACAGGACGTGGGGAAGGTGATGGTGGCGGCGCTGCTCATTGTCGGGGTGGCGATGGCCACGGTCGCAGCCATGACGGGCTGGGCCCCACTCACGAACGCGGTGACTTTTCTCAAGAGCGTCATTCTGACGTAAGGAACACCGGCGAATGAAACGAAACGTACCGTTGATGGTGGCCATTATCGCCGGGTTCGTCATGATCCTGGCGTATTTCAGCCCGTACACCGAAGGGTGGGGCGAGAAGGTCATGGTCTGGTTCGACATCCTTGCGGCCATCGCCTTCGTTCTGGGCGGCGGCAACCTGCTGAAAGTTCATCTGAAGAAGGTCTCGGATCGCCAAGCGGGCTGGGCCTATTCCGTGATCACGGTGGTCGCTTTTCTTGTCATGCTGATTGTGGGACTTGGCAAGATCGGCGTCCATCCCCATGAGAAGTACGCTCACATGGCCTGGTCGGGCAACTTCAGCGAGATAGGCAGCCCGTTCTGGTGGTTGTACGAGTATGCGTTCAAACCTTTGCAGGCGACGATCTTTGCCATGCTCGCCTTCTATGTTGCTTCGGCGGCGTTTCGTGCCTTTCGCGCCAAAAACTTCGAGGCGATTCTTCTGCTCGGCACCGCGTTCATCATCCTGCTGGGCCGGACCGCGGCGGGGCCTTACATCACGGGCTGGTTTCCCGATGCAATCGAAGGATTGGAGGCGGACAAGCTGTCAACCTACATCATGGAGGTGTTCAACACAGCGGGGAACCGGGCGATCATGATTGGAATCGCCTTGGGGACCGCTTCGGTTTCCTTGAAGATTCTCCTGGGCGTGGACCGGTCCTACCTCGGGTCTGGAGAGGAGTGAGCCATGTTGGATTTCTTCCGTAATCTGGACCGTCGATGGATCTTCCTGCTCATGGGATTGTCCGTGGCGGTGCCGATTCTGCTTCAGTGGCAGTTCCCCGAAACGCCCTCTGCCCTTTCACAAGCAGTCTTTGACGAGGTCGAAGCGCTGAACGAAGGCGATCGAGTATTGCTCGCCTTCGACTTTGATCCGGGAAGTGAGGGCGAGCTCGGTCCCATGGCCACGTCGTGGGTGAGGCATTGCTGCGAGAAGAAGCTCAAGATGTATTTCATGTCCCTGTGGCCGGTCGGCCAGCAGATGATCACCGACAATATCAAGAGGGTGATCGAAGCCGACTTCCCCCACCTTGTCTATGGCGAGGATTACGTCAACCTCGGTTACAAAGCGGGAAACGAAGGCGTGATCAAGGTGATCATCAGCGATCTGAGGCAACTCTACACCACCGACGCTGAGGGCACCGCCACGGACAACATCCCCATGATGGAGGGCATCGACAGCATCAAGAAGATGGATCTTCTCGTCAATATCTCAGCGGGATATCCGGGCACGAAAGAATGGGTGCAGTTCGCGGTGACGCGCTATCCGGATGACATCAGGATGGTTGCTGGATGCACCGGCGTGCAGGCGCCTTTGTTGTATCCATACATCCCCCAGCAATTGCCCGGACTGCTCGCGGCGATCAAGGGCGCGGCGGAATACGAAAAGCTTGTCATGGACAAGTACGGCGGCGAGAACCCCGACGCCAAATACTTCGAAGGCAAGCGGCGCATGGGGCCGCAGCTCGTCGCCCACGTGCTCATGATCCTGCTGATTATCGTGGGCAACATTATTTTCTTTGTTGACCGAAAGCGGGGGAAGCGTTCATGAATCGCGAGAATCTCATCTGGGTTGTGCTGTTTGTGATCGGCGGTGCCATACTTCTTGGAAGGGCCATGCTCAGTGAGCATGGAATGGGCAAGGCCTACGTCAAAGCAGTTGAGAAGGACCGCGTTCGGACCTCCGAGCCGGCCGTCTATCCGTACGAAGATGAGCAGGACATTACCTGGATCAGTGCCGACGAAGCCCGGGAACAGGGGATCGACGTTGAGGCCTTGGGAGATGATGACCATAAGCAATGGACCATCTACGATCCGGCCACCTTGACCGCCTACCAGGCGGAGATGGCGGTGGATCCGAACCAGACAACGTATCAGTTCAGTCTGTCGCGGTCCGTGGGCATCTGGTTTGCGGCGTTTATGACGCTTTTTGTTCTTACATTCTTGATCAAGGACAACCCTTTCTACAAGGTTGCCGAGTCGATCTTCATCGGCATATCCGCGGCGTACTGGATGGTCGTCGGATTCTGGTCAACCGTCACGCCGAACCTGATCGGCAAGCTTTCGCCCGATCTGGTGCGCGGCTGGGCGATGCCGGGCTTGAGCCGCGACGAGCCCGTCGAGCTTATGTACCTCATCCCGCTGGGGCTCGGGGCGATGCTTCTCTGGCGATTGTCACCCAAAGGCGGCTGGATCGCGCGCTGGCCGATGGCGTTTATCATCGGCGTGTTCTGCGGCCTCCGGCTGATCACCTTCCTTCACGCGGACTTCCTGACCCAGATTCGAAATGGAATAGTCCCATTGTGGGTGACGGACACTGCCGGGGCTTTCGACTTCTGGGAATCGCTTCGAAACGTTTTCCTCATCGTCGGCGTCCTCTCATGCCTGGTCTACTTCTTCTTCTCCTTCGAGCACAAAGGCATCGTGGGCAAGACCGCCAAGCTCGGAATCTGGTTCATGATGATCACCTTCGGCGCCGCCTTCGGCTACACCGTCATGGGGCGAATCGCCCTGTTGGCCATACGGCTCGAATTCCTCTTTGATGACTGGCTGTGGCTGATCGATCCGACGAATAAGCGCGTCGAGGCGGTGGTATCAATGCTGGGGTTGTTCTGACGGTTTGTCCTACCCTACGCAGGTCGTATTCGGCCGGGGCTTCCGCCCGATGCTTGACTTTTAGAGGGTCGGTTTTTAGAGTTGCCATCCTGTCAGTCCAACCGTGGACCGGAGATGTGGGGTTGCGCGGTTGGTGGCGGGTGGTGGCTCGTTCGTTGGGCGGGCCGTTGAAGCAAGGACCAGATCATGGCCGTACCTGCGTTTCGAACCTCCCCAAGCCGCAAGGGTAAGCGTCGGTCGCATCTCGCGCTGCGGGCCGATCACACGGTGTTGTGTCCCAACTGTGGGGCGGCCAAGCGTCCTCACCATGCCTGCCCTTCATGTGGATACGTACGGCCCGGTCTGCAGGTGACGTCCGGCGAGGAAGAATGATCCATGCGGATCGGCCTCGACGTGATGGGGGGCGACAATGCTCCGGATGCGATCATTGACGGAGCGCTGACCGCGCTAAAAGGACTTGATGAAGCCGACGAGCTAGTGCTTGTCGGCGGCCACGACGTCATCACTGAGGCCATGGCCGCACGGACCATCCGCGACAAGCGGATCGTCGTGGTGGAGACCACCCAGGTGGTGGCGATGGACGAGTCGCCCGCAGAGGCCGTGCGGGGCAAGCCCGACAGCTCGCTCACGGTACTGGCCGAGTTGTCCAACCCGCGCCGGGCGGCCAAGCGCGGGCTGGAGCCGGTCGACGCCACCGTTTCCGCCGGCAACACCGGGGCGTATGTGATGGCGGCACAGATGTACATGCGGCGTCTGCCCAATGTTCATCGTCCCGGTATCGCCGTAACGGTTCCGACGTTTCACGGCCCGGTCGTCTTGATTGATGTTGGCGCGAACATCGAGCCCAAGCCCCAGCATCTAGCGCAGTACGGTGTGATGGGCGACATTTACGCCCGCAATATCCTTGGGTTGGACTGCCCGCGCATCGCCCTGATGAACGTGGGCGGGGAGGAGCAGAAAGGCACCACCGACATGAAGGAAGCCGGCGATCGCTTGCGAGCGATATCGTCGATCAACTTTGTCGGCAACATCGAAGGGCGGGCCGTGTTCAACGGCGGCGCTGACGTCATCGTCACCGACGGCGTGGTTGGGAATGTCATGATTAAGCTTGCCGAAGGTCTTTCGGAGGGGATCTTCAAGGCGATCGCGCGCGAGGTCCGGGCGATCGATCCCGATTTAGCCACGCGCTTTGACCCCATCGTGCAGAAGATCTACGCCGATCACGACTATCACGAATACGGAGGAGCGCCGCTATTGGGAGTCAAGGGGGTGTGCCTGATCAGTCACGGGTCCAGCGTGGCCCGGACGATCACCAACGCGATCCACCGCTCGAAGCTCTTTTTCGAGTCGGGTGTCAACCGGGCCATCACCGAGCGACTTGCCGTCGAGGAAGAAGCGGTCGCATGACGCCACGCGCCGGATGTGGGGTTCGCATCGCCGGGGCGGGGTCGGCCGTGCCCGCAGGTGTGCTGACCAACGCCGACCTCGAGAAGATGCTGGAGACGACCGACGAGT
>JACZXL010000234.1 GCA_022571635.1 Planctomycetota bacterium | reverse complement strand
AAAGGCTACAAGCAAGGTCGCCGTGGCCGTAAGGGCTGTTAGCACGGAAGGCTTCCGCGACGAGCGCTTCATGCGCGTTGGAAGTCAACCGGGCTCGAGGACGAGCCGGCTCGCTCCCTCGATGCCATGATGCCTGCTCTTTCATCCCCAATTTCCAAGCAGAATCAGCAGATCGCCCACCCCGACGGTGCAATCGCCGTCCAGGTCGGCTATGCAGTCGTTGCAATCATCGCACGGCCCCCAACTCCCCAGCAGAATGAGCAGGTCTTTCACGCCGACCGATCCATCGCCGTCGAGATCGCCGGGGATGGTATCCACACAGACGATCCATTTGGCAATGCGCTGTGACGAGAAGTTGCCTGCGAAGCGGAAGTCGCCGCCGGCAAACAGAGCCGGTCCATCGCCTGTTCCGTCGTCAAAGACTTCCAGTGCCCAGGCTACTGGAGCAGATCCTTGCCCATTGTTGTGAAGCCCCTGTTCTGGCGTTGACCAAGTTTTGCCGTCCCACCGAGCGATGTTCTGAGCATCGACACCGCCAGCGCTCGCGAACCTCCCAGCGATGTAAAGAGCAGGATGGTCGCTCAATCCATCGTCGAATACTCGCAACGAAAGGACAAAGGTAGTTGAAGGACCGTCACCGATCCCACCCCCGGGTATCGCCGACCACTGCTTGCCGTCCCACTTGGCGATGCCGTTCGCCTCAACCCCACCGGCTGTTGTGAAGAATCCGCCGACATAGAGCGCCGGGCCCGAGCCATCGTCGTATGCAGTCATTGCGCGGACCGAACCTCCGTCCATGCCGCTTCCGAGCGGTGACCATCGCACGCCATCCCACTTGGCGATGAACGTTGCATCGACGCCACCGGCCATCGTGAAGAAACCACCTACGTAGAGTGCAGGTCCGTCACCGGAGCCGTCATCCCACACAGTCAGGCTCGCGACGAATTCGTTCGTTCCTCCACCGGCGAGTGGTGCCCATTCGGTCCCGTTCCACGTGGCGATTCGGTCGACAGGTATGTCGTCCGCATTCAAGAAGTCTCCCACGACGTAGAGCAGCGGTCCGCCGCCTAGCCCATCGTCGAACACTGTCATCGCGCGGACAAGTTGATCAACGTCGGCCCCCAGGTCCGACCACGTCTTGCCGTCCCACTTTGCGGTCCGCCGGATCCAACCCTTGCCGGAGTCAAGCCAGATTCCGCCGGCGTAGAGAGCGGGGCCTGATCCTGACCCATCGTCAAAGAGGCTTAATGCCAGCACCGCTCCGTCAGTTCCACTGATCACTTCGCCGACCGCGGACCATTCACCTTCGTTCCGCCGTGCCACTCTTGGTGTCCACACTCCACCGGCGGTAAAAAATTGGCCGCCGACGTAGAGCCCGGGCTCAATATCGGAGCCTTCCTCTACGGTTGTGAATGTGGTTCCTATCGCCGGGAGACCGCCGCTGACAAGTCCACGTCCTGCGGGTAACCAGTGCGCCCCGTCCCACTTGGCGAGACCTTCTACATCGATCATGCCCGCTCTGTGAAGTGACCCGCCGACGAAGAGAGCAGGCCCACCGTTCATGTCCTCAAACACTTCCAAGGTCGAAGGGAAACCGAGTATGCCACCGCCAACCGCGGTCCATTCCTGGCCATCCCATCTACCAATGGACTCGACGTAGACTCCGCCGGCGAAGATAAAGCTGCCGCAGGCGTAGAGTGCCGATCCTTCGCCGGAACCAGCATCGAATACCACAAGACTGGTCACAACCGAATCAGTGCCGCCCCCCACAGGCGACCATTCCAAACCGTCCCATTTGGCGATATGGAGTGCTTCAACACCGCCAGCTTCCCTGAACACTCCACCGGCGTACAACGCTGGGCCTGAGCCGTCGTCAAAGATGGTCATGCCCAGCACTCGTCCGTTCATGCCTACGCCGACCGATGACCATGCTTTGCCATCCCATTTGGCGATTCTGCGGGCCGGTTCGCCTCCAGCGTTTGCAATCGCACCGGCTACGTACAGTGCCGGTCCGCCTCCCAACCCGTCATCGAAAACGACCATCTCGTAAACGAATCCATCGATCCCGGCGCCCAGCGGCGACCAGGTTTCGCCGTCCCAGCGGGCAATGTTGTTTGCACTAGCGCCCCCTGCGGTGTTGAAGTAGCCGCCGGCATACAGCGCGGGGCCAGACCCGTCGTCGAAGACGGCCAGCGACTCAATGCGCCCGTCGGTTCCTTCGCCCAGCGCTGACCAGCTCTCGCCATCCCACTTGGCGATGCGGCTTGCCTCTACACGACCGGCTTTGGAGAAAGTACCACCGGCATAGAGCGCCTCGCCCGCGCCCAATCCGTCATCGAACGTGACCAGCGCGATAACGGTGCCGTTGGTTCCGTTTGCAAGTGGTGCCCAGGCGTTGTTGGGCATCAATTTGGCCATGTGATTTAGAGGTAGCTCGGCCGCCGTTTCGAAGCCGCCTCCGACGTAAAGGGCCGGGCCGGTGCCCGAGTCGTCGTCAAAGACGGTCATCGCGCGCACAGCTCCATTCCACAGCTCTCCGGCCGGGAACTCATCCGACCAGTGCGGCTCACATGTCTGACCCTTGACCGCGGTGGCAGTCAGGGTGACGGTGGCGACCCAAGACAACAGGCTGAGGAGGCTCGATCGGCTCGGCCTCGCATTGATACACCGGAGTGATCCGGTCCTTGGATTGTGACTCATTGCGTGTCTCCTGATTGCTTGGCGGTCGGGAATCTAAGCGGCCGTGGCCTCCACGCTCCTACGCTCGGCCAACGGCACCGTGACTGTCGGGGCGGCTTCAGGGGTATATATGCCGCTTTTGGGGAAATCTTGCGCGACTTGGCAGATTTTTTTTCGAGTTCGACCATCCACGTGTCCCAAGGCGCGTCTGGAGCGCCAACGGGCCGGTCATACCCAGCCGGCCGGGCTGAGCGGACGGACGGGCGGGTCCGGCCACCGCGGCTCACCTTCCCTCTTTTGGCGTCCCGGACCATCGGCTAGAGTGTTCGCTGTCCCGATCAGGAACGAGAGGTCCCGCCATGTCCGACACTGTCGCCGATACCGCCAGCATCGAGTCCGTCCTAAAGGAGGACCGGATCTTCGACCCGCCCGCCGGTTTTTCCGAGTCCGTAAGCGGAGCGCACATCAGCTCGCTTGACCAGTACCGCCGGATGTATAGGCGATCAATCGACGACCCCGAAGGGTTCTGGGGCGAGATCGCGGCGGAGCTCGACTGGTTCCAGACGTGGACCAAGGTTCTTCAATGGAAGGAGCCGGATGCGAAATGGTTCGTCGGCGGCAAGACGAACCTTTGTCACAACTGCATCGATCGACAGGTGAACAACGGCTACGGCGACCAAGTTGCGCTGATTTGGGAAGGCGAGCCGCACGGAAACGTCGAAGTCCCGGCGCGCCGGGATCGAAACGTCGAGATTATTGATGGTTTTGAAGTTCGCAGGCTTACCTACAACGATCTGAAGCGCGAGGTGAGCAAGTTTGCCAACGTGCTCAAGGATCTTGGCGTCAAGAAGGGTGACGTCGTTACGATCTACATGGGTATGCTGCCTGAGCTGGCGATCGCCATGCTCGCCTGCGCGCGGATCGGCGCCGTGCATTCGGTGATCTTCGGCGGATTCAGCGCCCAGGCAATCATCGATCGCGTGCAGGATGCCGACAGCAAGATCATCATCACCGCTGATGGCGGGTACCGGCGCGGCAAGATCGTTCCGCTCAAGGCGAATGTCGATGAGGCGTGCGACCGACTTGCCGGCACCGCGAACGAAGTTCGCCACACGATCGTGCTGAAACGTTGCGAGAATGAAATCGACTGGAATGACAGCCGCGACGTTTGGTGGGATGAGCGAACAGATGCGGCCAGCGACGACTGCCCATGCGAACCGATGGACAGCGAAGACATGCTGTTCCTGCTGTACACCTCCGGCTCGACGGGTAAACCCAAGGGTATCGTTCACACCACCGGCGGGTATATGGTCTACACGTACCTGACCAGCAAATACGTTTTCAATCTCGTGCCGGAGCAAGGCCAAGTGTTCTGGTGCACCGCAGATATCGGTTGGGTCACGGGCCACAGCTACATCGTCTACGGCATCCTGCCCTCCCGCGTTCCGACGCTGATGTATGAGGGCGCGCCGAACTTCCCGGCTGACGATCGCTTCTGGGACATCGTGCAGCGTCACAAGGTCACGCAGTTTTACACCGCGCCGACCGCCATCCGCGCGTTTATGAAGTGGGGCGCTGAACATCCAGCCAAACACGATCTTTCGAGTCTGAAGGTATTGGGCACGGTGGGCGAGCCGATCAATCCCGAGGCGTGGATGTGGTATCGCCGGGTCATTGGGGGTGAGCGGTGTCCGATCGTTGATACATGGTGGCAGACGGAAACCGGCGGGCACATGATTACGCCGCTGCCCGGCGCGACGCCGACGGTGCCCGGCTCGTGTACGCTGCCGTTCTTTGGCATCGATGCGGCTGTGGTCAACGATCAGGGCGAAGAGCAACCGCCCAACGTCGGTGGGTTGCTGGTTATTCGCAAACCCTGGCCGGGGATGCTGCGCGGTATCTATGGCGATCGGCAGCGGTTCATCGACACGTACTTCACGCGTATCGCCGGCATGTACTTTGCCGGCGACGGCGCGCGGCGCGACGAGCGCGACTATTTCTGGATCATGGGGCGCGTCGATGACGTGATTAATGTTTCCGGCCATCGCTTGGGAACGATGGAGATCGAGTCGGCGCTCGTGAGTCACGAGGCAGTCGTCGAGGCCGCGGTGGTGGGCATGCCGCACGAGATCAAGGGCACGGGCATTGCCGCGTTCTGTACGTTGGAGCCGTCGCACGAGCCGGGAGACGACGGCCAGGTGGACGAACTCAAGCGTGCGCTGCGCGATCATGTCGCTAAAGAGATCGGCGCGATCGCCAAGCCCGACGTGATTCGCTTCACCGATGCCCTACCGAAGACGCGCTCAGGCAAGATCATGCGGCGTTTACTTCGCGACATCGCAGCCGGCACTGAGACGATTACACAGGATACGACGACGCTGGAGGATCTGTCCGTGCTCGCCAAACTGCGCGAGTCTGAGGAAGGGTGAGCAAGCGCCACTGACTGGAAAGACCAACGATCTTTCCACTGATGTAACTACCACTTGTCGCTTACACCGATCAGAGGAGCGACCGTACTTCTATGTGTGTCTGCCGGACACTAGGCCAACCCCAATGAGTCACGATCGAGGTGTGCAAGCCGCCAAACGCACCGTGGAATAGCGGGTCTAGTATTCTTGAGTGATCGAACTACGAGCCCAGAAAGAGCTACGAGCGGTACGGGGGCTGCAGTTCTGCTGTATCTGTGGCAAGCCGTTCACGAAAGGCGAGAAACGAACACGGCAGCATGTACCACCGAAGGCTATCTTCGCGGAACGTGATAGGACTCCACCATTGATCCTCCCAGCGCACGAAGAATGCAACGGTGACCAATCGCCGCTGGACACAGTGATCGGACAGCTTGTCGCGCTCTTGCACGGCCACTATCCGCAACAAAGGGATCTGAAGCTACAAGTCGACGCGTTTGATTCTGGCAATGGGAAAATGAGCGCCGGAGTGAAACACTTACCGATAACGACAATCATTTTTCGTTGGGCAAGGTGCTTTCATGCAGCGCTCTATGGCGAGTATCTGCAAGATCAGGGTGGGTGCGTGTTACCTCCGTTCCCCGCTGGCGATGTTGTGAATGGCGCGATCGTCTACGAGCAAATGCATATTAGTAGGCCCATGATGACCCATTTGTTCAAGCAACAAATCAAGGCGGATCGGACGGACGCAATCCTTTGCTACAACGCGAAATGCCACTATCGATGCACTTGGCTCAACTTCGATGATGGTTCACCGTTCTGCTTGTTTGCGTTACGGCTATACAACTGGGAAGAACTTGGTGACGCTCGGTAC
>JACZXL010000233.1 GCA_022571635.1 Planctomycetota bacterium | reverse complement strand
GGGGTTCCCCTAGATTTTGGGCGATCTGAGCCGAAAGCGAGTCGTCAACAGACTCGGCTCGCGTCACCACCACGGCATCCGCTCGCCGGAGATTCGCAATCGGCTCGCGCAGGTGCCCGGCCGGGAGGAGTCGATCGGCAAACGTCTCGCGCGACGCGTCAATCAACACCAAGTCAAGTTGGCGCGCGATGCCCCGATGTTGGAAGCCGTCATCGAGAACCACGCAATCAACCTCACGATGATCTGCCAGGAACTCACCAAGCGCAGCGGCGCGATCCGGATCGGCCACGACCGGCACGTTGCCCAGGCGATCGAGATACTCCGCTTCCTCGTCGCTGCGCTCGCCGCGGGCCGAGCCGTAGCCGCGCATACCGATGACCGGACGGTGCCCATGCTTCGTCAACAGTTCGACAAGCCAGATGACCATTGGCGTCTTGCCGACGCCGCCCGTAGTGAGGTTGCCCACGGAAATGACGGGGCGATCCACGGTGGTCACGCCCGCGCCGCGGTCGAAGCGCGCGTTTCGCGCGCGTATGGCCAACCGATAGAACCAGGACGCGCTCATGGTGACCGGGGCGAGCACGCCCGGCAGCGGACCGCTCATATATCTCGACCTTTGAGCGCGTTACGCCGACGGGCCTGCTTCGCCGAGTTGCGCAGGTCAGATGAAGCCTTCGCGGCTTCGTCGATCTGCTCCTCGTGATGTATGCGCACGGTATTGACCGCATCAATCATCGCCGTCACCACAACCAACCCCAACGCGAACAACACCAAGACCCACGAGATGAAGTATTCCGTTGGATTTGTCTTATGATCGACGAAGCTCAGGGCCCGGACAAACGGGGCAAGCGAAACGAACATCACCACTATCGAGGCCCGCCTGACCCGTCGCCGCTTGGCATCCACCTTTGGATCGTCAAGACACTTCCAGTACCAAAGTATCCACAGCGCAAGCCCGATCGCGATCGGAATCGTCAGCGCCGGCGGCAGATGCACAGCCAGGATCATGGCTGACCACTCTCCCCGCCGTTGAGCAACCCGCGTAAACGCTGCATGGGTAGACCCATCACGGTGGTGGGATCGCCCTCGCAACGGATCGGCCAACCGGCGTCGATTCGTTCAGCCAGGTTGTACCCGCCCGCCTTGCCCTGCCACTGCCCGGACTGAACATACTCCCGAAGTTCCGCCTCACTCAACTTGCCGAGATACACCTCGGCCTCATCAACAAACAACATGCGATGACCGTCGGCCAAGCGAATCAGACACACGCCGCTGATCGTCCGGTGGACGCTGTCGCACAGCCCGCTCAACATCGCAAAAGCGTGGTCGGCATCGGCGGGCTGGCCGAGAATCTCACCTCGATGCACGCACACCGTGTCCGCGGCCAGCACCGTGCCCGCTTCGAATTCCTTGTGCGACGAAACGCGCGGCACGACATCGAGCGCCTTGAGCAACGCCATGTCTAACACCCATTGCTGGGGCGTCTGTCCTTGAGGCGTTAGTTCACCATCGTCCATCTCCGGCGGAAGCACGTGCACACAAATCCCCGCTTCTTGCAGCAACTGCAGGCGCCGAGGCGAGCGACTGGCCAGCACGATCGGCGGCCCGAACTTCACAGCGCCGCCTCCTTCACACGACCAGCCTCAGGCTCGCTCGTCGTCGTCTGAGACATTCGGGGCGAAGTCGAACCCTCTCGATCTGCCAGCAGCTCATCGACTCGGCGCAGCACGTCAACGGGGCGAATGGTCCGCATCAGTGCATCGCCCAGCTTGGGATCCTTGAAGTTGATCGCCGTTTGAGGAGCCAAATCCGGATGCCGCAGCACCGTCTCAGGCCGGCCGTACGGCCCAACCCGCGCCGGGGCGGTCGGACCGAACAGCGCTACGCATGGTCGCGAAAACCCCACCGCCATGTGCAATGGCGCAGAGTCGTTGGCGATGACCAACTCCGCACCTTCAACAATGGCCATCGTCTGGCCGACGCTTGTGGAACCGACGAGGTCGATGACCGTCCCCTTCGCACACACAGGATTCAGCGCGAGCCACCGCACCTGTCTGCGCTCAGCCGGTGATCCGACCAAAACCAGATGCCCCACGCCGCGCTTCAACAACGGCTCGACCAGGGCCGACCAATACTCACCCGGCCAGCGCTTGCTCGGCCAACGGCTGGTCGGGGCGAGCACCACGTACTTTCCGTTCTCGATCTTCAGCCGTCTGCGCAGGTCGGTCCACCATTGCTGATCTCGGTGCGCCGTGTAGAGGCGCATGTCGCAAACAGGGTCGATGCCTTCCGCCGCCAAGAGGTGGAGCATCCGGTCCACGGTGTGCAGGGCCGTGGGCGGGGGATGTCGGACGGTATAGCCCAACCAGCCGAACTCCCGGGCCGAGCGGTACCCCACACGCCGCGTCGCGCCCGTAGCGCGGGTGATCAGGCCGCTTCGCCCCAGCGCCTGGAAGTCCAAGACCAGGTCGTATCCACGCCGCCGAAGCAACGCGAACCAACCAAGCGTCTCGAAGGCCACGATCGGATTGTGCCACCAATCGGCCATCTGCGTCCGAGGGAACGTCACGATCCCATCCAGGGCGGGATGGGCGGCGATGGCCTCGGCGAACTGGGCCTGAACGAGCCAATCGATCTGGGCCCGGCCAAAGGCCCGCCGGAGGCTCACCAGGACCGGCACCGTGCGGCAGACATCGCCCAGGGCGCTGGGCCTCACGATCAGTATGCGCTTCGGATCGTCCATACTGTGCCTGAGCAGGGTGACGGAGCTGGGCACGAGGGACGAGTATAGAGGGATCACCACCGCAAACCGAGCCGGCAACGGGACTTGAGCAAACCGCCCCAGAGGAGAGATGGATAAACCTTGGGCGCTCTGGGCGGCACCGCCTCGACGGGCATCGCCGACGGTGCAACCCCTCTGCCGGGCCTCCCGTATGGACAATATAGTGAGGACACACGCCTGGGCCCAGGTCGCCCAGGTCGCGGGTTTCGAGTTTGGCGCGGGGCCGCCGCCGGGACGGATCGGCGGCCAAGTTGGGGCGGCAACACATTTCGTCGTTGACCACACCTCAGGCTGAAAGTCCAATGTTGTACGTCTCGCGTCACATAGCTGGTAAAGGGTAACCTTGGTAGTCGTGAGCAAGAAACCTAAGGCCGATGAACCGCAAACCCCTCCCGCCCCCGAGGAGGAGGTCCCGCTGAGCCTGGCCGACGACACGGACGGTTCCACCCAGCCCGTGGACGCCGACGCCGGCTCCCGCGCCGATGCCCCCGACGCCGGCGAGGACTCCGACGAGCTGTTGGACGAAGGCACGTCAACCGGCGGCTTCGAGACCATGCTGGGCAAGCTCGTCATTCGCCACGGATTCGCCACCGCCGAAGAGATTGAGCTGTGCGATTCCCAGCTCCGCGAAGCCGCCGAGACCGACGAGCCGCGCACCCTCACCGACCTCTTGGTCGACAACGGCTTCGCCACCAACCGTCAACTGACTCGACTGCGCCGCGAGTTCGAAGAAAAAAAGTCAACCGAGCAGATCCCCGGCTACAAGATCAATCGCCGGCTCGGCTCCGGGGCCATGGCCACCGTCTTCCTCGCCCGGCAGCTCAGCCTCGATCGACTCGTCGCGATCAAGATCCTCCCCAAGAAGTTTTCCGACAACGAAAAGTTCATCGAGCGCTTTTACAAAGAGGGCCGCGCCGCCGCCAAGCTCAATCATCCAAACATCGTCGCCGCCTACGACGTGGGCAAGGCGGGCGAGCACCACTACTTCGTGATGGAGTATGTCGACGGCCCCACCGTGTACGATCGCATCAAGCGAGGCAAGCGCATCAAGGAAACCGAGGCCACGCAGGTCGCCATCCAGGTTGCCCACGCCCTCCAGCACGCCCATCAGCGCGGCTTCGTCCATCGCGATATCAAACCCAAGAACATCATGATCAGCCGCCACGGGGTCGTGAAGCTTGCCGACCTCGGGCTGGCCCGCGCCATGTCCGACAAGGAAGCCGCCGAAGCCGAAGCCGGCCGGGCCTATGGCACCCCGTATTACATCAGCCCCGAACAGATTCGAGGCGAAGTCAAAATCGGACCCCCCGCCGACATCTACGGACTCGGCGCCACCTTCTATCACATGATCACCGGCAAGGTCCCCTTCGCGGGCAAGAACCCCTCGGCCGTGATGCACAAGCATCTCAAGTCCGAACTCGTCCCGCCCGATCACCTGGTCTCCAAAATCACCGCCGGCTGCGCGCAGGTCATCGAGATGATGATGGCCAAGAACCCCAAGGACCGCTATCACAACGCGACCGATCTCCTGACGGACCTGAAGCTCATCGCCAAGGGACGCGCTCCGCACTTCGCACATCGCAGCCTCGACCTTTCCGGGATCGCGCCGGCGCTCAAGGCCGACCAACCACCCAACACCCTCGCCATCCCGCGACGCCCCGCCAAGAGCAGCTTCCTGGACAGCCCCGGATTCGTCGTCCTCTTGGTCATCCTCCTGGCGAGCCTCGCCGTCAACATCGTCATGCTCTTGCAGTGGCTCACCGGCTAGCGGTGGATAATCCCCGCCGCGCATCCCTCCCCGCCGGCTCGGCCATACACTATCCCCATGGACATCTACATCGACACCGCCAATCTCGACGAGATCAAGCGCGCCGCCTCGCTCGGCGTGCTTGACGGCGTCACCACCAATCCCAGCCTCGTCGCAAAGGAAGGCGTCGACTTCCGCACCCGCCTCGAAGAAATCTGCCAGGTCGTCAAGGGCCCGGTCAGTGCTGAGGTCGTCGCCATTGAACACGATGCCATGATCGCCGAGGCTGAGCCGCTCATCCAGATCGCGCCCAACATCGTCATCAAATTTCCCTGCATCGAGGAAGGCCTCCGCGCCTGCAAGACGCTTTCCGATCGCGGCGTCAAGATCAACATGACGTTGTGCTTCCAGCCGCTGCAAGCCCTGCTCGCCGCCAAGGCCGGGGCGTTTCTCATCAGCCCCTTCGTCGGCCGAATCGACGACGTCGGCGGCGACGGCATGGAGGTCGTTCAACAAATCCGCCAGATCTACGACAACTACAGCTACACGACCAAGATTCTCACCGCGTCGATCCGCCATCCGCAACACATGGTGCAAGCCGCCATGATGGGCTCCGACGCCGCCACCGCGCCGTTCAAGGTCATTCAGCAAATGATGAAGCATCCGCTGACGGACGTCGGCTTGAAGCGCTTCCTCGACGATTGGGAAAAAGCCAAGACCCTGCTCGTCAAAGAACCCGCGATGGCGTGATCTTTTCCCCCTCTCCCTTTGGGAGAGGGGTTAGGGGTGAGGGTCTTTTCCCCCTATAACCGCCGCGCCCACGCGGCGTCTCCCCCAAACACAAACATGGCGCGGCACTCCCCGTCGCGTCACGAATCAACACGCGCTGGGCGCGCGGCAGCTTGCAATGTCTAATGGCCCACAACCAACCCCACAATCAACATTCGTATCTCAACGAGCCCGATCCCCTCACCCATCGAACGAGCACGATAAACAAGTAGCACCCCATGCAGTCAATTTGGCTACGAGATCCTCTTGCCGCTGGTAATGACGGCGGACTCACCCAATCCCGCGCCGATCGGATCACTTGGTTCTTCTTGCTATTGGGGATCGCCGCCTGCACCGTCCGCTTTGGCCTGCGCTTCCCGTTATGGCACGATGAATCGTTCCTGGCCATCAATTTCGCGCGTCGCGATTTTGCCGGCATCCTTGAACCTCTGGAATATCATCAGGTCGCGCCGCCGCTGTTCCTCTTGGCCCAGATGCTCCTCGTTCGAATTGCCGGCTTCACGGAATGGACGCTTCGATTCATTCCGTTTGGTTGCATGGTCGCGTCATTCGTGCTGTTTCGTCGCCTTGCCCGACACATCCTGGAACGTCGGGCGTTCGTGTTTGCGGTCGCCATCTTTTCGGTCTCGTACTGGCTCATTCGATACTCAGCCGA
>JACZXL010000232.1 GCA_022571635.1 Planctomycetota bacterium | reverse complement strand
TTGCATAGAAGTACGTGTTGTGCGTCGCCATCCAGAGGAAGGACGTGAACGACTGCTTGAGGGCATCGAACAGATTCCCATGCTGTTCCGGCAACAAGGGAAAGCGGAACAACAACGCAGTAAAGATTGCGCCCCAGACACAGGCCAACAGCCGGCGTGTGGCAAGCCACGCCACGGCATAGCCACCGAAGCGTCCGGCCCGGCCGATGCTCAAGAGCCGTGCCAGGCACGGCGAGAGGATAAAGAAGATCGCCAGCGGGGCAATCACCCCATAGCCGTCGATAAAGGCGGAGACCCCACGGTTAATGGCCGATGAGAACCCAGGCGAGTACTTGCCGAGGAAGATACCCCCGATAAATGTCGCCACCGTGATCGCCGGCAGCCACTTCTCAAGTCGATCCGTCAAGCCAAGATACTGCCGATTGACCCATCGCACCGGTGCGAACAGCAGGTTGTGCCTGAACCTGAAGTTGAAGACCGCCATGCGACCCCTCCCTAGAATGTGAGTGTTACACCGCTCGCCAACCGCAGATCCGGACTGGCTTGGCTGAGCCCCATTCCAATGCCCAGATCGACCGCAAGATGCTCCGCGAACTGATACACCAGCCCCGCGAGCGTCTCCCACGGGTGGGTTTCGGCGTCGCGATCGGTGTTCGTCTGGCCGTAAACCTCCGCCGCCAACATGAGTTGTTCCGTGAGCTCGTGTTCCACCGCGACGTTGTAGTTGACCGAATCGCTCTGATCGGTTCCAGGAGGATCACCGACGACGGTCATCCCCACGTTCACATGGAACGAGGTCTTCCCAAAGGTCTTGGATGCCAGGGCCGTCATGGTGTAATCGACCTTGCCAATCCCCAACCCACGGTCTTCATTGGCGCTGTGAGTCTTAAGCTGCGCGGCCACCGACAGAGCGGGAACCCTGCCTTGCTCCTTGATGGGATTGATCTCGAGCCGGAAGGCCACATCGCCCCATCCATCCAGGTTCGATACGGTCGTCTGATCAATAATCTGAAAGGGCAGTTCCACACCGGCCTCCAGTAATCTGCTTAGGCCGTATTCGATGTCTGTCGCCCAGGTCCATTCATTTTGGTTATTCGGCTGCCGCACAAAGGACCATCCTGTCGCCACCGACCATTCCCCGTGATCCAGGATGGTGGCTTCATCTGTGCTGAGGGGACGGTTACCGATCCCGGCCGATGCCTCGGCAGGAACCGCCAGAACATAGAGACTTACGAGAACAGCGCATCGCCATGGAATCCTCCAATCCTTCTTATGTGTCACCGCAGATATCTCCTTGGTCATTCAATCCCCACGGCCAAGCTTCTTGGGCGCCAGATGGCATGGGCAGCGTCACGAACCCTTGCTCCGGCGTCCAGCGGAATGGTGTCGCAGGACCGATGTCGCACGGCCAGTAGTACCCGATCACGTGCCCAGCTTCATTGATGTCGGTGGGGAATGTGGGTGGATACTCGAAGATGTCGCCACACCACGGCCCTTGAATAATCTGGACATCGTACCCGCACGGGATCTGAGCACAGACCGCATTGGCGCCGGCAACCAGATCGACCGCCAGACCCAGAATCGCCAAAGTTACTGTGTGTCGTTCGTTCATTGTTCTTTTTCTCCCGCGACCATCGGTCGCGGCTTTACACTTCATTCTCACATCTGTGCTTATCTGTGTTCATCTGTGGTTACGTCCTATCCCCAATTACCCAGTAGTATCAACAAATCCTTCACGCCGACGCTGCAATCACCATCGAGGTCTGCCCGGCAATCGTCGCAGTTCTTGCACGGCCCCCAGCGGGAGAGAAGGATCAGTAGGTCGTTCACGCCGACCGTGCCGTCACCGTCGATATCGCCTGGGATGGAATCACATTCATCAGGGATGCCGTTGCCGTCTTGATCGTCGCTGGTTTCGTCGAAGATGTCGCAGGCGTCCGGTTCGCCGTTGTCGTTACAATCGAGCCCCGACATTCCGGCGAAGATGTAGCCCTTTCCGCCGCCTTTGATCAGCGCGATGTCTTGGCTGATCGAAACGGATCTGCCGAGCCGGTCGAATGGCCCACCGTCGGAAGCGAGCAGTTTGATCGTCTCTTGCCATGGTGGTTGCGTTTCCGGTGTGTACCGGAAGACGTAGGCGGAGCCGGACTTGGACCCCAGATCGTCGTCATTCTGAGCGCCAACGAGTACCGTGTTCCCATCCTCGCTGATCGAAACGGAAAGACCGAACCAGTCAAGGGGTGCAGCGTCCGAGGCGGTAAGGTATTGTTCCTCAATCCAGCCATTACCATCGTAGCGGAAGATCGACGCCGATCCCGCATCGTTTCCCTTCGGTGTGCTGTTATCCTGGTAGGCGCTGACGATGGCGACCCCATTAGCAAGCGAGACGGAGAAACCGAACCAATCTTGCCCTACGCCCTCCGAAGTAATCTCTGTCTCGAGTGACCAATCGACCGGCAGATCGGGATTGTAGCGGAACACGAATGCCGCACCGTGAATGTCATCATTGCCATGAGCCCCGACGAGAGCCACGTCTCCGCTGACGGACACCGACACGCCGAACAGGTCGCGCTCCTCGGCATTGGGGTCGGTGAGCTTGGCTTCTTCGATCCATCCCGATGTATCGGGATCATAGCGGAAGACGTAGGCCGACCCGGATTGGTCGAGGGCGTCGTTCTCATCGTCTCGAGCCCCGATGAGGACGACGTCACCGTCGATAGCCACAGACCATCCGAAAATATCACTGCCGTCGCCATCGGAAGCTGTGAGTGTCGCCTCGTGCTCCCACTGTGCCGAGTTGGGATTATAGCGGAAGATGTGCGCGGCCCCGCTCTGGAATTCCGGAGCATCGGCATGGTGAGCGCTGACCACGATCACATCACCGCTTACTGCAACCGAGGAGCCGAAGACGTCCTCGACGTCCGGCTCGGGCGCCAGCAGGACCGCATCGAGCTTCCACTCCTCCGGTCCGGCCGGACCGCGACGATAGACGAACGCCGCCCCGAGGGAGCCAAACGCATCCGTGTCGCCGATGACCGCCACGTCGCCGTCGATGCTTACGCGACCAAAGCCCCCCTGCGAAGCAAGCTGCGTAACCTCACACTGCCCCCAGGCAGCGCCGTTCGACAGCGACACCCCGACAATACTCAACACTCCAATCAAGCCTTTCCGCATGCCAGCTTCCCTCCAGCACAGATGTGATGCTTAACCAGTATACGGGCAACCCAGGAAAGATGGGCGAGAAAATGAAGGACAAATGACAGGTTTCTTGGGATTCGTCCCCCCCCGCATTGTCGTGCGGGCCTTGGTTGTCACCTGATCAGCGGACATCCAGATCACGAACATGCGGTGCGGTGGGAGGCTCCGGGGCGGGGTAATTGCCGGTGGCGCACCGATCGCGGTCAAGAACTTGGTCAACTTTACTACCAACTTCTTGACCAACTTTACTACCAACTTTGCGCGCAGAGTTGCGCGCGCTGCTTGGCCGGGCCGTGCGCAGCTGAACGCGAGCGGTCTTGCGCGTTGGTGAATCGGACGGGGAGGGGGGGCATTGGTTGATCAGCGGTTTGCGCTGTTCCCAGCGCGACCACTGGTCTACCGCGACCTCCGCCGGAGCGCGACCACTGGTCGCGGTTTTACATTGCAGTCCCACATCTGTGTTTATCTGTGTTCATCTGTGGTTGCTTGCGTCCTCGCGCGCGCCGTGGCGCTATCCGCGCATTCGGCGACAGTAGACGATCCATTCGAGGACCAGAAGGGCGAACGCGGCTGCGGTCAGCCAGGGCCAGAGCGGAAGCGGGGCTGCTGATCGAATCGCGCCGGCCTCAGTGGGCTGAGCGTTCACCGTCACGGACGTTCGTGGCCGAATATCCGACTCCGTTTCGCTCAAGAGGTTGATGGCGATCCGGTCAAAGGGCGGTTCGGCGCCGTCGATCTCGTACAGGCCGACGTGTCGCAGCTGAGGGAGGATGGCGGATGCGGCCGGCTCCACAGCAAAAGTCGCGCTCACCGGACCGCGGATCGTCAGTTCGCGCGTTAGCGGCGACGTGGGCACGGTGATCGGCTCGCCCGCCTTGAAGCTCAGCGCCGCCCCGGTTTGACCGGCCAGCGTCAGGTGCTCCAGCACGTTCTGCAAGAACACGAGATTACTGATGTGAACCGGCCAATTACTCTGTGCGAGCTCAAACCCGACGAGCACGTGACGTGCGGCGCGCCTGGGCACCAACGCGATCACCGGTCCGTCGGGACCGGTCGCCAGCGCCACCGCGCCGTCCGGCAACTCGTATCCCCCGAAGCCGGCGTACACCAAGGCATCGAGCGAGACGTGGCGCATAATGGGGTGCTGACGATCCCAACTGAGGATCCGCTTGCCGCCGGGATCACGCGCCGGCTTTGAGTTGATCTCCGACGGCGCGGCGGCGAAGCTCAGTGTCGGCACCTCGGGAAACGTGCGCAGCGACGCGCGGTCGAACACCACCAGATCGAACTCCGATTCCAGCCGTGGTCGAAGCTCATCCGCGCCGTCCGGTCGTAGCGGCAGGGCGACGAGCCGTTGCGGGTCCAGCGCGGAAATGAGGTCGTATAGAAAAGCATCCGGCTCATCGCCGCTATGGACGAGCGCGATGCGCGGCGCTGCCGGCGGGGCGAGCACCAGCGCCGCGGTATCGTCCGCGGCCAGATCGTCCCGATGACTGCTGGACAACGCCAGCACCGCACCGGAGCCCAATTGAATCGCAAAGGTCACGGTCGTTTGGCCCATACCGGCCGGGCCCGCCGGTGGAATCTGGACCTGCTTCAGTTCGCTCGCCGATCCATCCACCCGCAACGTCAACAGCGTCTCGATCGGTTGCGACCCGGCATTGGCCAACCGCGCGAACAGAAGAACTTTGGCGGGGTCCTGATAGTTACGGCGAGCGCTGAACGAGACGATGCCGACGTTGTGTACCGGTTGATCAGCCTCGGGACCGACGCGAACGAAGCGCAGGACGCCGGAGGGCAACGAGAATCCGGATGAATCGTTCGCCTCGCCGACTCCACCATCGGAGATCAACACCACCGTGGGTGGCTGATCTTGGGCCGCGTCCTCTCGGGCGGCGAACGCCCCGGCCAGTTCCAGCGCCGCCCCCAGGTTCGCCTCCTCATCGGTTGGCGTGATAGAAGCGATCGCTTCGCTGAGTACCCTTCGATCCGATTCAAAGCCGGTGATGACCTGCGCGGTCGACGCAAAGGCCACGACCATCATCTGATTCGGTTCGTCGCCTCGGCCCAGGCGGCGGGCGATCTGCTCGGCTGCGGCCCTGGCCTCCTCCAACCGGGTCTTTCCCTCAGCGCTCGCTGCATTCATCGACGCGCTGCGGTCGATCAGCAGGATCACCCGGGCCGACGGCGGCGCTTCGGTTTGCAGGACCGGCTGGGCCAGCGCCGCCAACAGCGCCGCCAACAGCAGCAACTGCAAGAACAGCAACAGCGACGGGCGCAGCCGCTGGAAGGGCACGTTGACTTGCAGGTCCTGGGTCGACTTCCGCCACAACAGCGTGGTGGGGATCCGCAGCATCAGCCGCCGCAGCTTCAGAAAGTAAAGCAGTAGCAGCAACGGGACCACAACGCCCGCCGCCGCCATCGCTGACCATGGAGTCAAAAAGTTCACGCACCATTATTGCTCGGATGCTGATCTTTCACCATGTCGTTTACGAAGGCCCACGGACCGGTTGGACCGGGTCCGTGCGAAGACGTCGACGGAGCCTGGTGATTCCCCAAGAATCGGTCGCCCGTCGGCGACTACTTCCCGTTGGTTATATCGCCGCGCTCACCGTTGGGTGAGGCTTCCCCGAGCAACTCGATCCGGACGCGTTTGATGTGCGTGCGCGTGGCGGCGATCGCGGTGAACCGCGCGCTGTGGGCTTCGATCATCTCGCCGACCTGCGGCACGTGTCCGAGCTGGGCGAGCATAACCCCGCCGATCGTGTCGAAATCGTCGTCCTCGGGCACGCTCAATCCGAGCCGCTCGT
>JACZXL010000231.1 GCA_022571635.1 Planctomycetota bacterium | reverse complement strand
CAATCACCACCGGCATCGGCCTGATCAGCGGCATCGACACCGCATCGCTGATCAGTCAGCTCATCGCGCTCGAAGCCCGCGGCAAGATCCCCCTGCAAACCAAGATCGCGTTTCTCAAGGCGAAGCAGTTCGCGCTGATGGATATCAACACCCGGCTGTTGAGTCTAAAAACCGCGTCGAAGTCATTTCGGGCCGACTCGATCTTCAAAGCGGCCCTGGCGTCCAGCAGCAATGAGGAGATACTCACCGCTTCCGCCGGGAAGCTTGCTCAGCCGGGGACGTTCACGTTCATCGTCAAGCAATTGGTGACCGCGAGCCAGAAGCTCTCCCAGGGGTACGCCGACCGCAACACCACGCCGTTGAGCTTGACGTCCCTGAGCTTCGAGTTTGGAAAGGGAGTGCTTGGCCCGGACACGGACCTGGCTGATCTGAACGGCGGCGCCGGCATCGACCGCGGCAAGATCATCATAACCGATAAGAGCGGCGACCAAGGGACGATCGACCTGGCGGATGTCACTTCGATCAACGAAGTGCTCGACCGCATCAACAACTCTGAAGATGTCGCAGTCACCGCGAGTGTCTCCGGCGACGGGCTGGTCATTACTGACACGTCCGGGGGCGGCGGGACGCTCTTGATCGTCAGCGCAAGCGGCGACACGACAGCGGAGGATCTGGGGATTGACGTTGCGGCTGTCGGAGAGGTGATCACGGGCGACGACATCAGAACGCTCGGTGGGTCGACACCGCTGAGGTCGCTCAATGACGGTAACGGGGTGATTGTCCGCAACAACGTGGCGGATCTTGTAATAACAGCCCGCGACGGTACGGTATACAACGTCGACCTCGGGCGGATCGACAAACTAATCGAAGACGATACGAAGCTGTCAGACCTGAACAATGGCGACGGCATCACGATCGTCAACGGCGAACCTGATTTCCAGATCATCACGACCAACGGTGACATCGTTGACATCGATCTGGGACAACTGCTCGATGAGAACGACGAGGTCACGGACGAAGCGGTGACGACCGTGCTGGAGCTGATCAACCGGGTCAACTCACAGCTTAACGCTCAGGTGGCAACCGATCAGGTCGTGCTGTCGATCAACGCAGACGGCACCGGTTTCAATCTGACTGACACCCTCGGCGGCAGCGGGACGTTGCAGGTCATCGGGGCGGGACCCAAAGGCGACGACACGGCACAGGACCTCGGCATCCTGGCCACCGACGGCGGTGAAGGCGACGTTGACGAAGTAGAAGACGGAATCATCACCGGCGCCATTATCCCCAACACCGTGCAGGACCCGGCGGTGGTGACGATCCAGGATGTCATCGACCGCATCGCCAACGCCACGGAACTTCTCTCCGGCGACCCAAATACCAAGATCACCGCGACGATCGCCAATGATGGTGTGAGTCTATTGATCACCGATAGCACCGCCGGCGGCAACCTCATCATTACTGGTGCGGTCGGAGGAGGCCCCAGTGCCGCAGCCGACCTCGGCATCGAAGCCGACGTGGCGGCTGATACAGTTGACGGCATCCGCCTCATCGCCGGGCTGAACTCCGTCCTGGTGCGCAATCTCAACGGCGGGGCTGGGCTCAGCGGCGACACCACGCTCGTCATCATCGACGGAAACGGGGCGATCGACGTCTTTGCGCTCGATGAACAAGGTTCACTGAGCGACATCATCGATCAAATCAACAACTCAGGGGTCATCCAGGTCACCGCGAGTCTCAACGCCAAGGGCACGGGATTGCAGGTCACAAATAACGCCGCAGGCAGCGCCGACTTTGTTATTTACGGCAATGCGTCCGATGACCTCAAGATCGCCGGTACCATCGTGGACCCCGTACCGGGAGTCAAGATCGTCGGCGACAACCTCCAAGTGCGCTATGTCTCCGAGGCGGTGTTGCTGCGCGATATGAACTACGGCCGAGGCGTGGGCTTGGGTTCGTTCCGCATCACCGATGGATACGGTAACGCTGAGGACGTCAGCGTCGGCTCCGATGCGATCACGCTGTTCGACGTGATCGCGGAGATCAACTCGCGCGGCATTGCGGTCACCGCGAGAATCAATGACAACGGCGACGGATTGCTCATCGAGCATGACCCCGACAACGCCGCGCCGCCGCAGACCGGCGAGCCGTTCGTCGCGATCAAGGTTACATCGCTCGGCGGTTCAGCCGCGACTGATCTGAATATCCTCGGCGAAGCGGATAGCGTGGGGAATGACATGCTGATCGATGGGAGCTATGAGCGGGTCGTGACGTTGGAGACGGGCGACACGCTTGATGAGATCGTGACCAAGATCAACGCGGCGAACATTCCCGTCACGGCGTCGGTCATCAACACCGGCTCGGGTGCGACGCCGTTTCATCTCACCCTTACGTCCACGATCAACGGGCGCGACGGCGAGTTGATCATCGATAACGCTCCTCTTACCGAAGATCTGGGATTCACCACGCTCACCCAAGGGCAGGACGCCAAGATGTTCTTCGGCTCGACCGATCCGGCGGACGGGTTCCTCATCACCAGCGATTCGAACACGATCGACGACCTTTTGCAAGGCGTGACCATCAATCTCGTCAAGGCCAGCGACGAGGCGGTCACGGTGACCGTGAAGCGCGATATCGAAACGATCGCCGATGCGGTGCTCAACTTTGCCACGACGTTCAACGACGCGATCGGGCGAATGAACGATCACGATTTCTTCGACGTGGACACAGAAGAGCGCGGCGTGCTGCTGGGCGATAACACCGTGTCACAGGTGCGTGATGGGCTGCACCGGCTCGTGCTGGGCAAGCCCAAGGGTGTCGAGACGCAGTATCAGTTCCTCAGCCAGGTGGGTCTCACGATCGGCAAGGAGGGGGTGCTGGATTTCGATCGGACGAAGTTCCTCGAGGCCTACGAGACCGATCCGAACGCAGTCGAGAACCTCTTCGCTGCTTTCGAAGCGACGACGGTGACCGAGGAGACGATCGCCGAAGGCGTCACCATCAACCCCAACAAGCAGGTCTTCACGAAGCTGGGCTTCGGCGAACTGTTCGACCAGTTGCTGGAACGGCTGACGAATTCCATTGACGGCACCGTCACGTTGGCCGACAAGGTCTTCGAGGACCAGATCGAGCTGACGGAGAAGCGGATCGAGCGGTTTGACGAGCGGCTGGACGCCAAGCGCCTGCGCTTGGAGCGCCAGTTCGCGGCCATGGAGAGGGCCTTGGCGCTTCTTCAGGGGCAAAGTAATGCGCTGCTGTCGCTGAACGGGAACCTCATCCTGGCCCAGAGTTTGGGCACTTAGAAAAGCTTCCGAAAATCAGCGGGCCCACACCACTCGCTACGTAGTTGTGCCGATAAGGCGTGCACGATGACCGCCACCCAACCCCACGCCTATTTGCGAACGAAGGTGATGACGGCGAGCCCGGCCGGGCTTCGGCTGATGTTGCTCGACGGGGCCCTGAAGTTCGCCGAGCAGGGCAAGGTTGGACTGGAGAACGAAGACTACGAGGCCGCGTACGACGGCATCAGCCGATGTCAGGCGATCCTGATGGAGCTGATCAACGCCCTGCAACCCGAGATCGAACCGGAGCTGTGCGAGCGGCTGTCGTCGCTGTACACGTTCCTCTACACGCGGCTGGTGACCGCTGGCCGTGATCACGATTCGGCGGTGGTGGAGGAGGTTCTGGGGCTACTTCGGTATGAGCATCAGACCTGGTCGATGCTCCTGAAGAAGCTCGCCGACGAGAACGCCGAGGCCAGCCGCCTTCAGGCCACACCACACGCCCAGCCCACGCAGCCGGGCGCCTCACCCCCGAACGGCTCACTCATCGGCGGCACGGTCAGCCTGGAAGGCTAGAGCAGTTTCAATGAACACGTAGCGGTTCCGTGCCTTGGCCGGCGAACGCCCCGATAGATTCGCCGGTCTCGACGGCTGATCGACGCGAGCTGATCTTCCATAACGAGTCGTGACCTATAGAATAATGGGACTTATCCCCATTTAATGGGACTTAGTCCCATTTATGCCACGCGGTGACGCTACACGATCATTGAAACCGCTCTAAGCGCCTCCCTTTCTTCACAACACGTACCGGACGCGGGCTGATCGGCAAGGTCCGCCCATTGTCGCCGATCCGCGCAACACCCTCACCGCTGGTTGCTGATTGCCGGATCGCGTTGGAAAGCGAACCGAACAGGGGTATTGTTACGTAAGGAGTTCATCACCACGTAGGAGGAGCCGGGGCACCCAGGCTGGTTTCAGGAGGGGCCGGCGAGCGTCCGATAACGCAGGCCGCGGTCACCACTGGACGACCGCGCCCGCCCGCCACGAGCCAGCGAACCGGACCGGAAGGATCACCACTATGAGCAATGACCAACACGTCGTGATCGGAGGCGGCGGAGGGTTCATCGGCGGGCATTTAGCAGCCGACCTGCTTCGCCAAGGCTACACCAACATTCGCTGCATCGACATCAAGCCCTTTGACGAGTGGCATCAAGTCCACGACGGCGTCGAGAACCTCCAGCTTGATCTGTCTGAAAAGGGTAACTGCCAGGAGGCGTGTGAAGGCGCGGACGAGATATATCAGCTTGCCGCGGACATGGGCGGCATGGGCTTCATCGAGCTCAACAAGGCCAAGTGCATGCTCTCTGTGCTCATCACCACACACATGCTCATGGCCGCACGCGACCGCGGCGTGAAACGGTTCTTCTATTCCTCATCCGCCTGTGTGTACGCTCAGGACAAGCAGACCAGCGAAGACATCGTGGCGCTGAAAGAGGCGGACGCCTACCCGGCCGATGCCGAAGACGGCTACGGGTGGGAAAAGCTGTTCACGGAGCGGATGTGCCGGCACTTCCGCGAGGACTTCGGGCTCGAGACGCGCGTGGCCCGGTACCACAATGTGTACGGCCCGGACGGGTCATGGGAGGGCGGCCGCGAGAAGGCGCCCGCTGCGCTGTGCCGCAAGGTCATCCACGCCAAGGCGACCGGCGATCACGATATGGAAATTTGGGGTGACGGCAAGCAAACCCGTAGCTTCATGTATATCGACGATTGCCTCGAAGGTACGCAGATGCTGCTGCACGGCGACGTGATCGAGCCGCTGAATGTCGGCTCAAATGAGCTGGTGACGATCGATCAGCTTGTCGATATTGTTCAAGAGATCGCCGGGATCAAGCTCAACCGTCATTACAACCTGGACGCGCCGAAGGGTGTCAACGGGCGCAATTCCGACAACACGAAGATCAAAGCGTACTTTGATTGGGAGCCGAGTATTCGACTCCGTGACGGGATGGCCAAGACGTACGCCTGGATTCATGACCAGTACATGGCGAAGTACGGCGCGACGGCGAGCAGCGCGTAACCGGCGCGCGGAGCTGCCCTGGCCGGCGCGCGGCGGCTGAGGATCACCCGACCGTGCCGAAGCACACGCCCATCAAGACGCTGTTGATACTCAGCCAGGTCTATCCGCCTGATCCGGCCAGCGTGGGGCAACACATCGCCGACGTGGCCGAGGCGATGGCCAAGCGGGGTTACCACGTTCTCGTGCTGACCGCCAACCGCGGCTACAACGATCCATCGGTCAAGTACGCGTCGAGCGAGCTCCGGGACGGTGTGAATGTTCGCCGCTTGCGGCTGTCATCGTTCGGCAAACGGTCGATCGTGCTTCGATTGCTCGGCCAGGCGTCGTTCCTGATCCAGTGCATCGTGCGCGGATTGTTCGTTGGTCGGCTGTCGTGTCTGTTGGTGAGCACGTCCCCGCCGATGTGTTCCGTCGCGGCGCTCTTGATTAGCATTGTTCGGCGCCGGCCGGTTACGTATTGGGTGATGGATATCAACCCCGATCAAATGATCGAGATGGGATGGATCAAGCCGTCGTCGCCCATCGTCAAGATCTTCAATTGGTTTAACCGCAGAATCCTTCGACGATCAAGCGGGATCGTCGTATTGGACAGGTTCATGGCCGAGCGCGTGTTGCGCAAGGCGGATGTGAAAGACAAGCTCACGGTCATGCCGCCTTGGCCCCATGAAGGACATCTTG
>JACZXL010000026.1 GCA_022571635.1 Planctomycetota bacterium | reverse complement strand
CGACCACCGAGACCAGCGTGCGGACCGGCTCCACGTCCGAGACGCCAGGCACCGCCGACTCAACGTCAACCGGCTTCGGGCCGAAGACATAGCGACTGTCGTAGATTGAGCAACCACCCAGCGCCGCAACCGCCCAACCTGCGACCAAGACCTTTCGCAGCCAATCCATCAGTCGGTACCGCCTTTCAACAGGCCAAGACAGTTGCTTCTCATGGAATCGTTCTCAGCTCGAGCGGTCTGATCAAGTCCGGCGCTGCCACCTTCGCAACGGCCTGCGGCGAAGCGGCGTCCTTGGCCTCTCAGGACACCCACCCCATCCTAAGCAACCGGGGCCTCGCACCCAAAGCTGGCCCCAATGCGGGCGACGCGGTAGGACATCCCTACGGACACGGCCCCCAGCTGGCGAGGAGGGCGAGGTTCCGCGCCCTCGCTGGGTTCAACGTTTCCCCAGCATCGGATAGAATTCGCGTCATTGGGGCGTCGTTCTCGATGGTGGGCATGATGGTTGACAACGAACTTGAATCGCGATTGATGGTATTGATGTTCACCGATCTTGTTGGATCGGTTGACCTCAAGACGCGCCTCGGGGCGAGCGTATATGCGAATCTGATCTCGCGGCATGATACCCTTTTCCGGCAGATCATCTCCGGCACACCCGCCGCAGAGATCCGCAACGACACCGGCGACGGATTCCTTGCGCGGTTCGCAACGGCGACGGACGCCGTCTGCGCCGCGCTGCGCTTCCAGTACGCGATGCACGCCGAGCCGTGGGATCCCGAGCCGTTGCGCATCCGCATTGCTGTGCACATCGGACAAGTGACCGAACTCGACACGGAAGAATCCGCAGGCGTGCCGAAGCTGGTAGGTCTCGCCGCCGACATCACCGCCCGCATCGTGAGCTTGGGGCTTCCTGGCCAAATACTCTTGACCCGCACCGCCTTCGACGATGCCCGGCAGTACGTGCGCGAACATCCTGCAACGGACGGAAGCAACGAAGTGCCGCAACTGCGTTGGGTAGCGCACGGACCGTATCTTTTCAAGGGGAGCGACGAGCCGCTGGATGTCTTCGAGGTCGGCGCCGTCGGCACCGCGCCGCTCAAGGAGCCCCCCGACAACGAAAAGGCACGCCGCGCTGTGACCCCGGGCGAAGAAGAGCTGCTCGGATGGCGGCCAGCGATCGGTCTGGAGATTCCGGGCCGTCCTCAGTGGTTCCTCGATCGCAAGCTGGGCGAGGGCGGCTTCGGTGAAGTGTGGATCGGCCGGCACAAGCGGATGAAGACGGCACGGGTCTTCAAGTTCTGTCATGACGCCCAGCGCGTGCGATCCCTCAAGCGGGAGATGACACTCTTTCGTTTACTGCGGGGGGCGTTGGGTGATCGTCCCGATATCGCGACGATTCATGAGGTCCGCCTCGACCAGCCGCCCTTCTTCCTGGAAAGTGAATACAGTCCGGAAGGAGACCTCAGCGCGTGGGCCGCTCGCAGAGGCGGGATCGAGACCCTTGCCCTGGAGACGCGCCTCGATCTGATCGCCCGCACTGCCGACGCGGTCGCCGCCGCACACAGCGTGGGCATTCTCCACAAGGACATCAAGCCTTCAAATATCCTGATCAAGGAAGGCAAGTCGGGCACACCGCGGCCGTGCCTGGCCGATTTCGGCATCGGTGTCTTGACCGATCCGACTCACCTGGAGCGCGCCGACATCACCGTCACCGGCTTCACTGAGACTCTCGTCCAGGGGAATGAATACAGCCGGACCGGCACCCGCCTGTACGCCCCGCCGGAGATCCTGGCCGGGGAGCCGTTCACGATTCAGGGTGACGTGTACGCCCTCGGTGTTCTGTTGTACCAGGTCGTGATCGGAGATTTGCGACGGCCGCTCGCGCAGGGATGGGAGGCGGACATCGACGACCCGACGCTCCGGGAGGACATTGCACGCTGCGTGGCCGGTCGGCGCGAGGAACGTCTTGGAACCGCCAACGAGTTGGCCCTCCGATTGCGCAAACTCCCGCAACGTCGCCGAGCCGGCCGGCGACGGCGCATCACGCGACTCGCCTTGGCCGCCAGTGTGATTCTCGCTGTCCTCGCCGTTCCCGTCGGGATCATGTTGATTCGGGAGTCCGGGTTGCGCCGGGATGCCGAGCGCCAGGCCGAGATCGCCCGGGCGGCGGAGCAACAGGCCAGGGACGCCCTCGCGGCGAAGGAGGAGGCCGACCGCCAACGCGACGCAGCGTTGATTCTGGAGTCCGGGCTGCGCCGGGATGCTAAGCGCCAGGCCGAGATCGCTCAAAGCATCAACGAGTTCCTCAACGACGACTTACTCGCGGCCGTCGCGCCGTCAGTGGAAGCGGGTCGAGGCCGGGACGTACTGATGCGTGACGTGCTCGACGTCGCCGCCCAACGCATCGATGAAGCGTCGGATGCGGGCGGGCGCTTCGAAGGCAAGCGGCTGATCGAGGCCTCAATCCGTGCGACGCTGGGGGACACGTATTTGCAACTGGGCGAGTACGCCGCGGCCGAGCCCCACCTGGAACGGGCCCTGCAACTGCGGCGTCTTGAACTGGGCGAGGAGCATCCGGACACGCTGGCGTCCATGTACAGCCTCGCGATTTTGTACTGGAATCAAGGCCGCTACGACGAGGCGGAGACGCTGTGTGACAAGACGCGGGAGATCCGAAGGCACATCCTGGGCGAGGAGGATCCGACCACGCTCGACTCCATGAACCTTCTCGCGATCGTATACGTGGATCAGGGCCGCTTCGATGAGGCGGAGCAGCTGCAGCTCAAGACGCTGGAAATCAAGGAGCGTGTCCTGGGCCAGGAGCATCCGAGCACGCTCGCATCCATACACAACCTCGCGCACCTGTACTGGAATCAGGGCCGGTACGACGAGGCGGAGCCGCTGCACGTCAAGACGCTTCAGATCCAGAAGCGCGTCCTGGGCGAGGAGGATCCGACCACGCTCGACTCCATGAACGGCCTCGCGCTCCTGTATGTGGATCAGGGGCGCTACGACGACGCGGAGGCGCTGTACGTCAAGACGCTTGAGATCCAGAAGCGCGTCCTAGGCGAGGAGCATCCGGATACGCTCCGGTCCATGGGTAACCTCGCGGCCCTGTACTGGAATCAGAGCCGGTACGACGACGCGGAGCCGCTGTTCGTGACGACGCTGGAGATCAAGACGCGCGTCCTGGGGGCGGAGCATCCTGAAACACTCCGGTCCATGAGCAACCTCGCGACCCTGTACAGGCGTCAGAACCGCTACGACGAGGCAGAGCCGCTGTACCTGCAGGCGCTGGAGCTCAAGAAGCGCGTCCTCGGCGAGGAGCATCCAAGCACGCTCGACTCCATGAACCGCCTCGCGATCCTGTATGTGGATCAGGGCCGGTACGACGAAGCGGAGCCGTTGCAGGTCAAAACACTGGAGATCAGGAAGCGCGTCCTGGGTGAAGATCATCCGGTAACCCTGTTTTCAATGATAAACCTGGCTAGGCTGTACGTCGAGCAGGAGCGCTTCGAGGAGGCGGATGCGCTACAAGCGCAGGCTGTGGACGCATCGCGGCGCGCGTGGCCGGAAGGAACCTGGTTCACCGGGGCCTTCCGCGCTAGTCATGGGCGTACCTCGCTCGCGCTTCATCAATACCGGGAGGCGGAAGAAGCCCTCGTGGAGGCTCACGAGATCTTGATTGCCAGTCTGGGATCAGACCATGAGCGGACGATCGGCGCCAGCAAGGCTCTTTCCGATCTCTACGACGCCTGGCACGAAGCCGAACCTGACCAGGGCTACGACACCAAGGCCGCCGAATGGCGCGCGAAGCTACCCGATGAAGTGAACTCGAACGAGCAGGACGACTGACCGTCCCGCGCGGCCCGTCTACAGTGCAGCTACGGACACGGCCCCCAGTTGGCGAGGAGGGCGAGGAGGTCGGATGCACCGACGTTGCCATTCTCGTCGAAGTCGGGGAAGTCGCAGTCAGAACTTGATTCGGACCTCGAAGCGCACGCCGAGGAGGTCTTCGGCCTCTTCCCGCCACGCCCGCATGACGTCGAACCGCAGAATCGTGTTGTGGCTGATCGGATGCTGGTAGCGCATCCCGATGCCGAATTGGTTGCCGGGAGCGGTCCGGTCGGTGTCGCTGCCCCGCACGCCCAGTATCGCGGCTTCCAGAACGATCTGGCGGTCGAGATTGAACAGGTAGTTCAAGCCCACCGCCGCCCCGTGGGTGTCGAATCCGGTGGCGTCCATGGTCGGAAATCCCGTCACGCCATCACTCTCAAAGAGGATCCCCGTGTTCTTGAGGATGCCACCTGCCCCGGCGTCCCGGGCCAGGGACTGCGGCCGGTCGAACCCCGCCCAGAAGTTGAAGTAAGGGACCAGCGTCGTGGGCTTGCTCGTGATCAGCGAGTTCTCCACCAGGATGATGAAGCCGTCAGCCGTCTGCGCTCGTCCGTCGCCGGGCTTCTGCCCGACGTTGACGATCACCCGCACGCTGTTGGACAGGACATTCCCGTACCGGCGGGTGAACGAGGCCGTGAAGTTGTGGTAGCTCTGGTCGCCGAAGGAGCTTCGGTCGTTGGTGTACCCGTAGCCGAGCTCCCAGTAGCCCTGGTTCGCCTCGATGAACGCCACCACGCCGTAGACGTCGGCTCCGTGGTCGCCCCTCACCGCCCCCGTCGTGACCTTGTCAAACCCGGCGAAGAACGTGATGTCCATATTGCTGATGTCGAGCGACGGGCTGTTGAGGGAGGTGACGGAGACGGCAAAGCCCGTGAACGCATCCTCCACCCACACGCCGTTCTGGAACAGCAGCGGTATGAGTCCGGCGGCGAATGGCAGATCGAAGCTGGCCGCCTCATTGCTCAACCCGCCCCAGATGGACCCGAGATCGCCCTCGAAGAAGAGCGCGTCGGCATTGCCGTCCAGCTCGAGCTCGAAGCCCTCGTCCACGTCGCCACCGAAGTCGTAGCGCGTGAACCGGCCGCCCTTGTCCAGCGGGCGCAGGAAGGCGTGCACCCGCTCCGTGGCCGTAATCTGATAGTCGATATCGAGGTTCAGCCGGGTCGCGATGCGGGCCACCTCCTTGGCGCCGTTGTCGTTCCATGCGATCGCGGATCGCCAGTCTCCGTAGACGAGAAGCTGATTGAAGATGAGGTTCTTTTCCCCCAGCCAAGTGGGCGCGGGCCGAAACGGGCCGTACTGGTAGAGCTCTCGCCCCAACTCTAGCAGCGGGCGCTGGGTGATGTTCAGGTATTTGGCCCCGTAGATGTCGAGCTGGCGCTGCGATTCGTACGGCTTGTCCTCATAGCTCGGATCCGGCCGGAAGATGGTGCGGTCGTAGGGAACGCGCTGCGCGTCCAGCGATATCTCCGGTTCTTCGGGCTCTTGCTGCTCCGCCTGTTGTTGGTCATCCGCGCTCGCCGCCGGTGCCCCGGTCAGGGCAAGACACGCGGCAAGGATGCCGATGGCGCCGGCCAGCCGTTCCGGACCAGATTGCTTTGACATGTGCGCCCCACCTGCTAGTCGTAATCGGCGGCCAGGGCCGCCCTACCGCTCCGCCACCTCGAACTCGATGGTGTACGGGTGAATGTCGATCATCCACTCGTTCATCGCCTGCTCCATCTCGACCGTCGCTTCGCAGAACCTCATGAAGTAGATCGGCTCGGCGCGGCTGCGGAGCCGCACCGCGAGCCTGTACGTGCCGGGTTTTTTCATGACGGACGCCGGCACCTTGTATTTCGCCTTGCGGCTTCCCAGCGGCGCCAGGCTCCGGCTCTCCATACGGATGAACGGCGGATGGTTCATGACCGTGATCGGCTGGCCTGCCGGGCGAATGAACGGAAGCTGATCGATGTCGAAGTTGATTGGCAGGTACATCTCGCGGTCGGTCCCCTTGACATTAGTCGTGAGGAACTTCGTCTGGAGATTGAACAACTGGTTGTCGCGACTGACCGTGCCGGCGGCAACGTCCAGCGAGTGCAGGTCCGCCATGTCGCCGTTGCTGTCGACATAGCCTGACTCCCAGACATTCTTGCCATCGGGATCGATCAACGCGACATTCAGCCAGATCTCCGGCTGGGCGCCGAGTGACCCCGATGGCAGGTTGTGCCCGGGGTTCGTGTTGCGGACGACGTAATGGAACTTCAGCGACCTGCCGGCCCGGGGTGGGCGGTCGAAGAACGGTCCGTCGATATGGGAGCCGTTCTCCATGACCTGCTGACGGAGCTTGCGCTTCTTCTCGAGTTCGGCCAGGTTCTCCTCGACGATCTCGCGGGCGGTATAGCGGTCTTCGGCGTCCTGCCACTCCTCGGGGAACTCGACGGAGATAGCGCCGTCGGAGACTGCATCCTCGAGCTCGTCGGTCCCCCAGCCAGCCCGCCGATCGAACTTCAACCACGCCGTGACGGGGAACTCCTCGTTCCGCGGGTTGTGGGGGAAGATTCCCAGGTGAGCGACCGGGTAACCAGGACCATAAAAGGCGTGGTTGGCGTGCTTGCGGTTTGGGTTGACCACCTGGCCGCTTATTATCGCCGCCGGGCCGGTCGCGTATCCGCTGGCCACGCCGGGAACCGTGCCCATGTGGCAGTCCTGGCAGGTAACGCCCTCCTTGAAGGCGGGGGAGTCCCGGTACTGTTCCCACACGACCTCCAGCTTGATGCCCGGGTAGACGGCAACCTGATGGCACGGCATGCAGAACTCGGACCGCCCCAGCTGCTCGAACTTGATGCCCCTGGCATGCATGTCCCTGCCCGCCCCGCGGTCGTCCGGCGAGGTCTTCACCCCGTATTCGCGCTTGTTCCGAACGACCTCCGCGACGCCGTCACCCCCGATGCTCCCGTAAACCGGGTCGAAGATCTCGCCGGGGATGATGTAGCGCTGGCCGTCGACCTTGCCCCACTCCTGGTTGACGCGATGGCAGGTGATGCAGGTGACCCCCTCCCGCGACACCTGGCTGCGCTCCCACAACGGCAGGTCCCGCGTCTCGTTCAACGAGGTGCCCACGGTGACGTGGCAGCGCATGCAAAAGTAGCCGATCGTGCCTTGGGTCAGGTCATTGATCTTCTGCTCGAACTTGTGGAACATCGGCGAGATCGACGCGTAAGCGTGGCTCGAGGATCTCCACTCGTCGTAGATCGTCTGGTGGCACTGCGCGCACTTCGACGCGCTGGGGTACAGGGATTCGGCAAAGACCTGGGCATGGGCCTCGGGCCCCGAGATCGCCTCACGGTACTCGTCCAGCGCGCGCGGCCCGGCTTCGGCTTCGTCATCGTTGAGCAGGTCGTCCGGGTCAGCGTCTTGACCCGGCCAGGCATATGCGGCCAGGAGCCCTCCTGTGGTCGCTGCCGTCGTAACGGCGGCAGCCCCGCCGTTCGCGACCGCTGACAACTGCATCCCGGCCACGAAACCGAGCACGCTCCCGTGGACGGCAAGAGCAAAGCGGCCGGTCACGTCACCCAACGGCCAGATTGTCATCGGTCTGTCCTTTCCACAAGACGGTGATGGGCAGATCGAGCCTCTTTTTCCAGCGGTCGGCTCATATCCTGTTATCGCCCGCGTGGAGAAGCACCGATCATACCAACTCGCCACCGGGATGCCAGTGGGTCGAGGAGCACCCAGACGCCGCAGCCACCCCAGCGCCGTCGCTATGAAATCCGGCGAAGTCGTTGCCGGATATATATAACGCTTGAGAATCGCTCCACCGGCTCGCGCCCTCAATAGGAGACCTCGATATGCTCCTTCTAGCCGACTTGGATCAGGTCATTCACGACGTAATGTACGGTCCCTTCTGCATTCCCCTGGCCGCGATCATCTTCGGCTGCGCGGCGCTGATGGTCTACGGCATCGGTTGTGCAGTGTCCAAGGTGTTTGTTGGGCGAGGCCAGGAGCAGACCCGCCGCTAGATTGCCGCCTTTGTCGCCGAAGGATCGATCCAACCCGACGATGCAGTGGCGATGATGAACGTCGGCCGATTTATTGCACCATGCGCGCATTGCGGTTCGGCAGCGGAGGCCGTTTCCCGCTGACCAGATTCGGAGATACGCCTGCTCCGCCCTTCGCGCCTGCCTGCCTCGCCGAGGCTCGGAAACGATCTGAACCGAATCCGCTCGCGTCTAGGGCCGGCTCGCACGGCGCAGCAGGGCGATCAGACCGCCCGTGATCGTCAGCGCAAGGATCCAGAAGAAGAGGTAGCCGAACTTCCACGTGGTCTCCGGCAGCACCCGGAAGTTCATCCCGTAGACGCCGCACAGGAACATGAGCGGCAGGAAAACCACGCTGACCACCGTCAGGCGGGTCATCACCCGGTTGGTGCGGTAGCTGATCATGGACATGTAGAGGGCGACCGAGTCTGAGAGGATGTCGCGGTCCACGTTGAGATCCTGGACGATCCGCGCCACCGTGCCCGCCATGTTGGCCAGAAAGGGGCTTGTCTCGTCGCTGATGAAGGGCGAGCGCCGGCTCGCCAGTTCACTCAGTACCTCGCGCGCGGGCACCAGTATCTTGCGCAGCTCGAGCAGGTCGGAGTTCAGTTCCGCGACGCGGCCGAAGACGCTGTCGTCGAATCTGTGGATGAGCTTCTCCTGGAGCCGCGAGACCTGGCTTGACAGGGCGGCGTGTGCGGCTACCCAATTGTCGGTCAAGTGGTCCCAGAGTTCGTACATAAGGAAGCTCGGGCTCTTCGCGTAGAGCACAAAGTCGGCGTGGTATTCCTTAAGCAGCGCCTCGAGAAACTGGACGGAACCCGTGTGGAATGAAAGCATGTAACCGTCGCCCACCACGACGTCGAGCCGCTCCAGCTGCATGGTGCCATCCTCGAGCCGGCAGCCCGCCAGGACCAGGTAGAGGTAGTCGTCGAAGCGGACCTGGTGCACCGTGGGCGCGCCGCCGAGCGCGCCCTGGATGACCTCGGCGTCGGCCAACCCGAGCGAACTCAGGAACTCGCGCGCGCTCTTCCGATCGGTGACGTCGGCGTCTACCCAGACGAAGTGACCGGCATCCCGCTCGGCGCGCAGGTCTTCGACTTCGATCTCGCGCTCCACCTTGGCCTCGAAGTCGAAGGCCCGAATCGACAGGCGACATGCCTGCGAGACGTTCACGGCGGGAGGATACCCGAACAAGGGCATCACCGCGTCGCCATCCACCAAGGCCGGTAACGCCGGCGCGCAGCGGCGACCCGAGGCCGATCCAGCGTACCACGCCCCGCGCGCCGGCCAAAGCATCGGGCTTCGACCGGCCCTCATCCGACGCCAGTAGGGGCGAGGAACTCCAACAAAACCCGCGGTCGTAAGGCCGCAGGCTCTGTTGTTGGGCCGTAATGGACGTTGGCGTATCCGGCTTATCCAACGGGATCGGGACCGGGGCACTCCGGAACTTCCGTGCACGTGCACTTTGCAATCCGACATTTCCCATTTGACCCTCGCCCTTCTCCACCGCCGAGCTTTCCGAGCACGAGTGCCTTATTCCTACGGACACGGACCCCAGTTGGCGAGGAGGGTGAGAAGGTCGGACGCGCCGACGATGTCGTTGTCGTCGAAGTCGGATGGCACCGCCAGGATCGCTGCTCCAAACCGCTAGCAGCGCCAGCAGATCGAGAATACCGACTTTGCCGTTAGCTGGCGAATCGCCCGATGGACGAGGTCCGGACAGTTCAGCAGCACATAGCCATCCGGCCCTTCGAGAAGCGCGCTGAAGCCGAAATACAGTCGTGTAAAGGCGTCGCCCACACCGAGGATCACCGATCGCAGGATTGAACCCTCATGACTTGATACACTCGCCAGTCGAAAGACCTGTCCCGGTCCCCAGATACGAGTTGAAGATTGTCTACACTGTACGTTGCATTTCGCAGATATGCGCGGTCTAATTACTGGAGCCTACGCAGGGGACGGTCGCCGTAGGAGGCGGATCACTTGAACTATCGCCAGCGTCATTCACCTCAAGCCTTGCTGATCACGACAGTTCTGCTGTGCGGCATGACTTCGGCGTTCGGCCAGCAAGATTCCGACGTGGTCAGACGGCTCGAACGACAACTCCGCGAGTTCGATTCGATGTACCGGCTAACCATTCCTTCGGATCAGCCGATCGCCGAGCGGCTCTTGTTGGACTTCGGCGGCACGTATCGATTCGGATTCTACACCATCGATTCACCCTCAGGCAGTACCCGCATCCTGCGACAAAGCGATGCCCGACTGTACCTGCGGGCTGAGCTTGATGGGACGCATCGATTCTTCGGCCGGCTCCGGTTCCTCTACAACGACTGGAACGCCGGCGATGACTTCGACGGCCGGGGGGACGAACTGGAAGATCCGATCGCGGAGCGCTATTGGTACCAGTTCGACCTTCGCGGGGCGACCCTGGCTGAGCGCGGTGAACGTGTGCCGTACAACGTCAACATCAAGGCGGGCAAACAGTTTGTCACCTGGGGATCGGGGCTCACGCTGAGCCACGCACTGTACGCTGGCCTGGTTGATGTTGAGTTTGCCAGCCTGGGCCTGATCGGGCTTGCGGGCCTGACGCCATCGGGCGACACGGTGGACTTCGATGGGTCTCGCCCCGGGTTCGACAGCGACACTGACCGTGCGTTTTTTGGGGGCGCGCTGGAATACCGCCGATCGGCCACCCATCGGCCGTATGTCTTCGTCCTCGCTCAACGCGATCACAACGAGCGTGACTTCGCTACGTTCACTGGCAGCCTAGATGAGTTTCCAACACGTTTCGACTACGATTCGACTTACCTCGGGGTCGGCTCGCGGGGAACCGTCGGCCCGGACTTCCGCTATCGCGTGGAACTCGTGCACGAGTTCGGCGAGGGGTTGAGCAACTCGTTCGATCCAGTGACCGGCCTGGCGGTTTCCCAAACTCGTGAAGACATCGACGCGTGGGCGGGATACTTCGGCCTGACCTACCTTTTTCGTGATGAAAACGATACGCGCATCGACTTCGAGGTGATTGGAGCAACAGGCGACGACGATCGTCTCGACTCCGCCGACACGTTCGGCGGAAACCGTCCTGGAACTGATGACAACGCCTTCAACAGCCTCGGTTACATTCACAACGGACTTGCCCTAGCCCCCGAGCCGTCCAATCTGCTTGCGTTCAGCCTCGGACTGAGCACCGCGCCGCTGTGGGGAATCAGCGACTACGACAAGATACGGGTCGGTGTGACCGGACGTGTGTTTACCAAGATCGACAAGGATGCCCCGCTCAATGTCAGCACCACCGCCGATACGTTCGTCGGGGGTGAGATCGATTTCTTTCTCGACTGGCGAATCACCTCTGACCTCAACGCCAACCTGCGCTACGGCATCTTCCTTCCCGGCGATGCCATGCCTTTGGGGGAGGACGATCCCAGGCACTTTCTCTATGTGGGGCTCGGCTATGCGTTCTAGTGTTTGGCCTCTCATGATTCTTCTGCTGGCATCAGCCGGGATGGTTGGCTGCGCCCGCACGATGCTTGAATCGTCCGCGGTCGATGATTGGCCAGGTAACGAAGCCGAGCTGGAGTACTTGGAGGCTCTTGAGACGCAGCGGGTGGTAACGAATCACGACGCACTTCATGGCTTGCTGTTGCTGGCCGATGGAGCCGATCCCCACGAGACATACGAGCAGCGTCTGGCCGACGCCAGGCAACGTGGGTGGCTTGCCCCCGATGCCTCGCCTGAGGCCAACGAGTCCGCCGCGATAGGCATGATGGCGGTAGCGGCGTGCGAGATCCTCGAGATCGAAGGCGGCCTGACGATGCTATTTTTCGGTCCGTCGCCCCGGTATTGCACGCGCGAGCTGATCTTTTTGGACATTCTCCCGCCTCGCAGCGAGCATCAGTCATTATCTGGGTTAGAGTTTATTGATCTGCTGGGGCGGATTGAGGACCGCCTTGGTGAGTAGTCCAGAAGCAGAGAAGGAGTGAGCGATGAAAGGGAAGATCATTCGCCGAGTCGGGCGGCGCCTGGCCACAAGCTGGGCGGTTCTCGTCATGTGCGCGGCAGTGAGCGGCCAGGACGACACGTCTACCACGCCCGATAAGCAGCCACCAACGCCAACTGAGCCTGCGCCCGAGCAACCAGTGCTGCAATTTCCTCTGACCGTCAAACCGTTGCCAGAAGGCCAGACCAAGGTCCTCACGGCCCGGGTGATCAGTGTGAAGGGAAAGGTCAAGTGGCGGCTGGACGACAAGCCCGACAAGCCTCCATGGAACGTTGCGAAGGTGAACGACCTGCTTCATCCCGGGACAGTGATACGAACCCTAACCAACTCATCAATCACGCTGCGAGTGGGTGAGAATGCGACGATGATGATCAGTCGGACCGGTCGAGTGCGTTTGGTGCGGATGCTGCTGGATGGGGACGTGCTGGAGACTCTTGTCGCAATGAGATTCGGGCGATGCGATGTCAAAGTGGACAGGGTTGCTCAGATCGGCCTGACCAACGACTTCAGAATGATCACGGCCGATACCGTGCTCGCGGTAGGGGGAACCGGCTTTGCCGTCACGTGGGGTGCGCTGGAAGGCGTCGAGATCGACGCACTGGCTACTAACGTCATACACGCCATCGAGGTGCGATACCTGCGGACCAACATGAGCTACTACCTCTCAGGCAACGGCGCTACCCGGGAGAACCAGCCCGACCCGGTCGATGAAGCCTGGGACAAGACGATTAGTCCTTCGATACCTGGGGGCCTCAGCGAGGGTGAATTCCTTGCCGAGCTCCAGAGCGAACGTCAAGTTGACTACAGTCGGATCGGGTTGGAAGGGACCTTGGCGTTCGTCTCAGGCTTTGAGCCGAGTGGTGGCGTCGTTGACGACGATGGTATAGTCATGCGTATAGTCATGAATTGTTTCCCCTTTTGTCCTCCCCACCTCAACGTGCCCATCCCCCCAACTAAAATTGAGTAAATGCAATGAATCGAAGGGTCGTCGTTGCCCCGACTTTGAGCTGGTCGAAACCCTATCCCTTTCACCACATCGTCGAGATTGACGAGGCTACGTTCTGTGGTATTGATCAAAGGTCACAGGGGGCTGAGAACCGACTATCGTGACCAGCTACGCTCGCCAGGCAATCATCCTCGGAGTGATCATTACCTTACTTGTCGTCGGCATCGAACTTCTCGGCGCGTTCGACGCATTGGAGCGCGAGACGATCAGCCTTCGCTTCGCCCACGCTCGGTGGCGCGACGAACCGTTGGACAATAAGATTCGCTTCGTGGACATCGATGATGGCGCGCTGGACGCGCACGGGCGCTGGCCGTGGCCGCGCTCCAAGCTGGCTGATGCCATTAAAGAATTGCACCGGGCCGAGGTGGGTACCATCGCTATTGATCTGCTTCTTGACAACCCCGAGAACTCGGAGTACCGGCCCCGCCCGGATGATTCCACTGACCACGACGCCAATATGGCCGAGGCGGGTACCCTCGCCAATGATCCGATGCTTGGCGACCCCGAGAACCCGGAATACCAACTACGCTCATTTGATCTCATCGACCACGACGCCAGTCTGTCCGAGGCGCTGGAGGCGGTGCAATGCGTCTTGGCCGTGAGCGTCGACGCCCCATTGCCGTTTGGTAAGGAGTGGCAGACCGGGGAGGGTCCCGCCGAGCTTGACCGGCTGCTTGACGTGCTCAGGAGTGACATCCAACTCGATCCCGACCAGGCCATCGAGCAGGCGAAGCTGACCGAACCGCGGGACGCCCGCTACCGCACCCGGCCGCTTGAGTTCAAGAAAATAGTCGCCTACGAGAAGCTGCGGCAGATGTCTAAGCAACCCGATAGCGAATTGACGTTCGAGCAGTTCGAACAGGCCGTTGCCCCGAGGGTTAATGAGAAAATAAGAGTTTATCCAGAGATGCGGCTGCTGCTTAACGCCTGGCAGCAGCACAAGGCGTGGCGGCACGTTCAGCAGTTCCTGCTTCCGGAGTCCTCCGATGGTTCGTATCAGGACAGCGCACCCTTGCCCCGTTTTGCCGAGCACGCTGACGCGTTCGGGTTCGTCAATCGCCGAGCCGGTCCGGAGGGCGATCTGAGAAGCATTGCACCTCTTCTGCCGGCGGATGGCGGTCAGGTAGTGCAGTTCGGGCTTGCGGCTGCTGCCATTCATCAAAACCGCCAGATAACAGATCTTCGCGTTGAAGATGGCCATCTCGTCCTCGGTAGAGTCGAGCTGCCGCTTGTCGAGGGTCAGCTTTGGCTCGCCTGGCCGACTACCCCTACCGATTGGGCAGGCGCGCTTCGACGTGCGCAGAATCAGGAGCCTACCGCTGGTCATATTTCCATCGGCTGGCTGATTAGCCTCGCCGAGCAGCGTCGACTCCACGCCGAGAACAAGGCACTCCAAATGCGTCTTGCCCAGAGAATCCTCGCCCTTGAAACGTTGCCGGAGGAGCTATCCCAAGCACAGCTCATCGAAATCCGAGAAGACGTCCAAGACAATTTGGATGTCAGGCAGGAGATGATTGACAATGGCGAGTGGAAGGATCAAGACGAATCCGGCATTGCCCAATACACGCTTTGGCGTTCGCTGGAAGAGGCAATCGAAGATGGAACCAAGCTGATCGCCGAGGCAGTGAAGACGAGGAACAACGCGGAGCTGAAAGGTAAGCTCGTGTTCATCGGCATGACAGCGACCTCGATCGGCGTCGACACCGTTCCCACGCCGCTGGGCCCTGAGACACCGGGGGTGTTCGTTCACGCCGTCGTGGCTGATATGGCCATGAACGGTCCCCGTGTTCAATTAGCGCCGTGGTGGACCGGCTGGGCGCTGGCGGCGTTGATGGGATTGCTGTGCACGTCGCTGGCAGCGCGCTTGACGCCGGCGTTCTCCACCATGTTTGTGTTGGTGACGCTTGCCGGGTACGTCGTTGTGGCGGGATGGTGGTTCTTTGGATCAGAAATCATCGGCTCGGTCTTCCCGATGGTGGCGCCGGTCACGGCCGGGGCCGGCTCGTGGATTGCCTGCACCGCCCTTAAGGCAACGCTCTTTCAACGCGATCGCTGGCGGATTACCCGGCGGTTCAAGGCAAGAGTCGCGCCCGAATTGGTGGACTACCTCGTTGAGAATCCGAACGCCGTGAGCATGATCGGCGAACAGCGCGAGGTCACCGTCATGTTTCTTGACCTCGCGGGATTCACCGCCATGACCGAATCGCTCGACGGGGCGATCGTGGTCGGCGCGCTCAACCGATGCATGAGTGAGTTGACCAGGCACATCACCCACCACGAGGGTTACGTGAACAAGTTCTTGGGCGACGGGCTGATGGCGTTTTGGTCGGCGTTTCGCCCGGATCCCAAGCAGGCGGTCCGCGCGTGCACCAGCGCTCTTGAGTGCCGTGATGGTCTAGCGCGGCTGAATCGCAGTGAAGGTTTCGCGCACCTGCCGTCATTCTCCGCCCGCTTCGGGATCGCTACCGGGAAGGTCATCGTCGGTGACTGTGGAGCGCCTCCCCAGCTCAACGACTACACCGTCATCGGCAACGAGGTCAATCTCGCCGCGCGCCTGGAGTCGGCCAACAAGCAGTTCGGCACCAGCATTCTTATCACCGATCGGACCCGTGATCAGCTCGGCCCGGACAAATTTCGAACACGACCGATCGGCAGAATCATCGTGGTGGGGCAGACGGTTCCGGTGAGTGTGTACGAGCTGCTGCCCGGCGACGCGGATTCAACCATGATTGAGCTGACGACACAGGCGGTCGAGGCGTTCGCCCGCCGCGAGTACCCGGCCAGCACAGCCGCGTGGAAACGACTCACAGACACGTTTGGCCCAAGCAAGCTGGCCGAGTTCTATTTGGAGGCGATCGCCGATCAGGCGCTGGTGGTCAACGGCGCGCTGCGCCTGCACGAGAAATGACACGGTCTGGAAAGAAGCTGCGCATCGTTTGGTTCAGGAGCCGCGGATTGGACCGGTTTCGGCTCTGTAACCGCTCTAATCCGAATCGATATGAGACCTTCTTTGCACTACTGTTCCTTGCGCTTGATGATGATTGCCGTACGGTCGTCGCCAGCCGGTCTTGCGTCCGTGAATGCGTTGACAGCGTCCCTGAGCGCCTCCATGATCCGCCGCGGCGACCGGTGGTGATGCACGGAAAGAAGGTCAATGACCCGCTCGGGGCCGAACTGCCTGCCGGCACGATCCACGGCTTCGAAAATGCCATCGGAGATCACCGCGAAGAGGTCCCCGGGGCGCATGGGAATCGGTCGGGCGATCTCGACGTCCAAGTCGCTCATGATGCCGAACGGCGGCGCGTCCGACTCAACCATGTCGAATGTGTCGCGGGCAGCGTCGTACCGCAGCAGCGGCGCCTGACCAGCGCTGAAACTTCTCAACGTGTGGTCCGTCGCGTTCAGTTCGCCAAGCCAGGCGGTGACGAACCGTCCGGACGGCAGGTCATCGCACAGTTGATTGTTCATGTGATGGACGATCCGCGGCAGCCCTGCCCCGATCCGGACGGCCATCCGAAGCATGGCCCGCACCTGGGTAACCGACAGGGCCGGCCCGATCCCGTGGCGGGCGGCGTCGGCCAGCAGCAGCACCGCTCGGTTGGCCCCGTCGGCCGGACCGGAGCCGGGGCGCTTAGAGCAGGTCGCGCGGAACTTTCGCTGGTTATGATTGCCGCGGCATGGGAATCGCGCCGACAACGCCGTCGGCGGAGCCATTGGATACCAGATGTTCTTCGACGAGACCCGCAAGCAGTTGATTCTCGAAGCCGGCGGACGCACCGGCACCAAGGGCGATGAAGACTCGATCTTCGCGCTCGGCGCTCGCTATCAACAGGCGATCGGGCAAAGAACTATCCTGCGTTTCGATGTCTTCGGAGCGATTCCCGAGGAGGGCGACGATGCCTACGGCGCGCGTGTCGAGCTCCAGTTCAAGTTCTAAGCGAGGCTCGATCTCAGGCAGCACCGTGGCGGCTCGAACGCCGATCGATGACCTGAACGAGCACTTGCACGACGTCCAACGGTACGGTGAGATCGCTAATGGCCGATAGTGTCTGGATCATCGGAGTCGCGATCCTCGGGCTGATTCTCGTGCAGATGCTGGTGGCGCTGACGGGCTCAATCCGCCGCCTTGGGCACGAGCAGGCTCGGCGCCGGATGGAGATCCAATTGTTCGAGCATCGCGTCGCCGCCGCTCGAGCGCTCCGCGCCCAGCGGGAACAGGTGACCTCGGCCTGGACCGGGTATCGCAAATTCGAGGTGCAGCGCAAAGTGGACGAAGGCGGCGATATCTGCTCCTTCTATCTCGTCCCGCACGATCGCAAGCACCTGCCTGGATTCAGCCCCGGCCAGTACCTCACCTTCAAGCTCGACATCCCCGGCCGGGACAAGCCGACCGTCCGCTGTTACTCGTTGTCCGATGCGCCGGGTACTCCGTATTACCGACTATCGATCAAGCGCCTTGGGCCGCCGCGGGACAAGCCGGGTGCGCCGTCGGGCCTGTCCTCCAACTATTTCCACGACCAGGTGCAGCAAGGCGACATCCTCGATGTCAAGGCCCCGACCGGGCACTTCTTTCTCGACCTCTCCAAGCAAGACCCAATCGTGCTTGTCGGCGGGGGGGTCGGCGTGACCCCGGTGCTGAGCATGCTCAACGCCATCGCGGCCGACGCCTCCAAGCGCGAGACCTGGTTCTTCTACGGCGTCCGCAACAGCCGAGAGCACATTCTGAGCGATCACTTCCGCAGTATCGCGGCACAGCACGACCACATTCACTTGAACATTTGTTACAGCGATCCCGGCCTCAACGATTCCCGGGGCGAGCACTATGACTATGCCGAGCGGGTCAGCGTCGAGCTGTTCAAGCGACGGCTGCCCTCGAACAACTACGACTTCTATATCTGCGGTCCCCCGCCGATGATGCAATCGCTCACGTCCGGGCTTGAGGAGTGGGGCGTCCCCAAGAGCCGTATCCACTTCGAGGCGTTCGGTCCCGCCACGGTGAAACGGACAGCGCCCAAGGCCGAGCCGTCGGCGGCGGATGCTCCTCCGGCTCAGATCACGTTCAGCAGGTCGGGAAAGACCCTGGCCTGGGACCCCAGCTACGATTCGCTGCTGGAGTTCGCAGAGGATCACGGCATCGAAATCGACTCCGGCTGCCGGGCCGGGAACTGCGGAACCTGCCTGACCGCGATCAAATCAGGCGAAATTGTGTACACTACGGAGATGGGGGCCGAACCCGAGGCCGGATCCTGCCTCACGTGTGTCTGTAAACCTAAAGGACCGCTCGTACTCGATGCGTAGGAGTTCGTTGCACGTTCAGCGAGAATGAAAAGGAGTGATTCCATGCAGGCCGTTGTTCACCGAACCGGATGGCTCGTCCCGGTCATCCTCGTGCTTGGGGCGCTCGGTTTGGGCGCGTCGTACGGAGTCGCAGCGCGAAGTTATCCGCGCATCGCAACGACTCCCACATCGTTCGCGCAGGTGTCGTCCGCCATAACGCCGATGAGCATCGCGGTCGTCGGGCCAGAGATTGATCCGGCGAAGGTGCAGGGCGCGGATGCCTGCGGCGATTGCCACAAACCTGAGATGGACGCGTGGGAGCAATCAACGCACTTCGCTACTTGGAACATGCACCGCACCGACAAGGCGAAGGCTATCAGAGACGCCCTCGACCTCAAAGGGAGAATCAGGGTCATCGATCTGTGTTCCACCTGCCACTACACATCCCAGATCGTGAGAGACAGGCGCAAGTCGATTACCGGTGTTTCTTGCGAGTCGTGCCATGGCCCAGGGAAGGACTGGACAGGCCCAGAGTTGCACCACGGAAAGCCAAAGGATGACCAGACCCCCGAGCAACGAGAGGCGATCCTCAAGGCCTGTGAAGAGGCCGGCATGCTGCGGCCGAAAAACATCTATCTCGTTGCCACCAACTGCTACTCATGCCATACCGTGCCCAACGAGAAGCTGGTCAATGTCGGCGGACACCCCGCCGGCAGCAATTTCGAGCTGGTCTCCTGGTCCCAGGGCGAAGTTCGCCACAGTTTCCAGTATTCGCCCGACCAGAAGAACCGTGAGGCGTCGGCAGAGCGGAAGCGCGTACTGTACGTTGTCGGCGCGCTCACCGATTATGAATACAGCCTGCGGGCATTGTCGAGGGCCAAAACACCCGGCGGGAAGTATGCCAAAGCGATGGAGGAAAGGGTCGCTCGCGCGCGCGAAAGGCTCGAGAAGATCCGGGCCGCCCTTGCCATTGACGAAGTGCGGCAAGCACTCACGCCTGATGCGGACAACGTCTCCGCCGCGGCGAAGGCGTTTGTGAATAACCATGACGGCAGCGATTTGGCGGCCCTCGACTCCCTGATCCCCGGGTCTGACCAATATACCGGGTCTGACCAATATAAAGGCGAGGTTCAACCCTAGACTGCGGTAGCTCGCCCCGAGCCGTTCCACATGGCCGACGAACCCCTCGCCATCCCGCGCCCCCAACGCTGGGACGTGCCCTTCGACCCCGACATGACCAACGAGGATGTCGATCGCGTGCTGTCGATTGAGCCGTTCTCTCAGATCGACCCCCAGCGCTTCCCAGCCGCGCTGCCGCTGCGGAAGTTGATTCTCAACGACTGTCGAATCGTGCACGCCCGTCCCGGGGACATCATTGTGCGTGAGGGTGATTACGGCAGCTCGCTGTTCTTCATCATGGCCGGCACGGTTCGGGTCGCCATGGACTCGATGCCCGCGCGTATGCTTGGACGACGTGAACCGGCGCGCAAGGGCCTGCTCCGCACCATCGCCCAGCTCTGGACGAATCATCGCACGACCGAGTACCGCGACGTTCAAGGGTATGTCGGGCACGGAGCGGGCGCCGCTCAACGAGGCGAGGGTAAGCAGGCCCGCATCTTCCTCCAGGATGTCCCGGTCGTGCTGGATGAGTACCGCACCGCTACGATTTCCGCTGGTTCGTTCTTTGGCGAACTGGCGGCGCTGGCGCGCCTCCCGCGCACCGCTACCGTCTTCGCCGAGACTGACTGCGAACTGCTGGAGATGCGCTGGCAGGGATTCCGCGATATCCGGCGCCGATCCGAGGCCATCCGTGATCACGTCGATCAACTCTATCGAGAGCGGACCCTCAAGGTCCAGTTGCAATCCACAGATATGTTCCGCGACCTCAGCGACGCCGAGCTCGACGAGGTCGCGGACCAGATCACCTTCGAGACGTTCGGCGAGTTCGACTGGTACGGTTCGTTCAAGGAACTGCCGGCACAGGATCCGGCTGAACGTCTGGCGCATGAGCCGATCATCGCTGAGCAAGGCCACTATCCCGACGGGTTGATCCTGATCCGTGCCGGATTCGTACGCGTGAGCTGCAAATACGGCGACGGGGAGCGGACGATCAGCTATCTCGGCCGCGGCCAGAGCTACGGATTCGAGGAGTTGGCCGAGGCGTTCCAGAGGGATCGCGCGGTTCCGTTCAAGCGGACGATTCGCGCTTTGGGTTATGTGGACATCCTGCGTGTGCCCACTGTGATCGTCGAGAAATATGTCCTGTCCAGGCGCAGTTCGGAGGTTCCGAAGAAAGCAGGGCGCTCGCCCGACGACGCTGACCGCCGTGGGGGCCAGGCGCCGGCGCGAATTGAGACCGGCATGCTCGAGTTCCTGGTCGAGAACCGGTTTATCAACGGCACGTCCGCGATGCTGATCGACCTGAACCGATGCACCGGCTGCGACAATTGCGTGCGCGCGTGTGCGGTAGCGCATGATGGGAACCCGCGTTTCATTCGCCACGGCAAGCAGTTCGACCACTATCTGGTGGCGAATGCGTGTATGCATTGCGCTGACCCTGTTTGCATGATCGGCTGCCCAACCGGGGCGATCCATCGCGACTTGCAGGGAGGCGAGGTCGTGATCAACGATCTAACTTGCATCGGCTGCGCCACCTGTGCCAACAGTTGTCCGTATCACAATATCCGCATGGTGGAGATCCGCGACGAGACCGGCGACTTCGTCCTGGACGAACATTCACAGACACCGATTCTCAAAGCGACCAAGTGCGATCTGTCCGTCGATCAGCCGGGCGATC
>JACZXL010000025.1 GCA_022571635.1 Planctomycetota bacterium | reverse complement strand
CGGGCTTCCAGCCCGTCGTTTTCACTCTTACAGACGGGCAAGTCTCCATAGGCGACTCGCCGAGGCGAGATGCCCGTCCCACTTTTCATCAGACAGAGCCTAGGCGCGACGATCCGAATGCACCGCGACGTTGGGCTTTCTGATCCAACTTACAGCTTCACGCTCAGGGCCGAAGCAAGTTCCCGCACGTCGGATCCGACTCGCCTCACCTCATCTCGCGTGAGCCGCTGTTGGCCGTACCGCGCCGCGTAGAAGACCGAAGTGATCCGTTCAACAAGTTGTGACGCGCCTGGCCGGTCCCGGCCGAGGTCGGCCGCATAGGCGAGCGGTGGTTGCCACATCGGCTTGGCGCGCTTGGCTCTGGCGAGGACGTTCAGCATGTCGAGGTAAAACCCCAGTTGCCGCAGCATTCGTTGATACTCGGCGCCACGGAAGTGCGCCAAGCGCAGTATCATCCGAGTCTTCAATGACCGGCGCATCAGCTTCACCAAGGCGATCACGGCGATAACCAACGCCAAACCCACGATGCCCATCCAGATGTATCCGGCCGGGCCGAGATAGAAAGCCCGGTTCAGAGCGGCGGCCCACTCGCGTACGGCCGCCCAGGCGCCGCCCAGCCGCGGTGACCACTGCCGGTCGAACGACTCGACAAACCGGGTCTGAGCGTTCTGATCGAACGCAACGAACCCGACCTCCCAACGAGCCTCGAATCGATCGAACAGCCAACGCAGACGATCGGCAAACGATGGACTGCCTCCGTGAATCTCCTCAAGTCGTCGTGGCGGCGACGGGTCGAACGTCGTCCAGCGATTGCTCCCCGTCTGCACCTCGACCCACGCGTGCGCATTGGATTCGCGCACGACGTACTGCTGCGAGGCATCGTCGTATTCCATGGCCAGGTATCCGGCAACGAGTCTGACCGGAATACCGATGCTGTCGCACAGGGCGGCAAGTCCCGACGCGAAATACTCGCAGTGGCCGCGCTTTGTCTCGAAGAGAAACTGAACGGTCGGATCGACGGTGCGCCCGCCGACGGTCGCCAGGGTGACGTCGCGCAGGTCCGTGTCGTAGGTGAACTCACCTGATTGAAGGTGCCTGGTCAAGCGTCGGGCGGCGTCACGATTCCATCGCCACCGCTCGTCGGCTTCGCGCGGCGCTTGCGCGGCCACACCGAACGAGGTGATCACTGCTCGTGCCAGCGGCTGGAGTCTCGGATCAAACAGCGCCATCCGGCTGTCGCTCGAAGGACCCGGCCCCGCGCCCCCGGCCCCGGCCAGGTTCGCCAGCGTCGCGTCCGAAGGCGCCGGCTGAGTCTTGATCGAATACCGCCATAGCCGGCCACCGCCCACGTTCTTGATCGTTTGCGTTTGCGGATCGACTTCCAATTCACGGGGCTCGTCCGTCGCGATCGAGACCGGGACGTTCGCGGAGAACAACGTGTCGCTCGGCGAGAGCATCTCGATCTCCTGCGTGATCGACAACGACGACGGTTCCGCGGCTGCCGCGCCCAGCGGCGCGAAATCCGGCGGTTGCGTCGTCACCACCCGCCGCGGCCGCCCCGGCGAGCTGACCCACCGGCCTCCCGATTGATACATATCAAGCACGGCGCCGCGAAGCCGGATCGGCTGATCGAAGCGCACTGGTCGGCCGTCCTTGTCAAACAGCCGCAGGTTCAGCACGGCTTTGCGCGAGTCCGTGATCCGCGTGCCGGTCGTCAGGTTCACTTCATCCACGAACCCCGAGACACGTCGGTTCGGTGCAACGTGCAGACCACGAACCACACGCTCCCCCATCCCGCGCGGGAAGATCACGAACACGAAACTGCTCAGCACCAACCCCGCGATCCCGATCCCCGAACCCAGCGCGCGGAACTGCAGAGCGGTCCCGCGCCCGATGATGGGGCGAACCGACGGCGTCAACCGGTATTCACTCGGAATCGACCTGAGCCTCGCCCCTTTAGCGCGTTCGTAGGAAGCGTAGAGTTGGAAAAGCAGAAGCACATACAATCCGAGCGCCGCATATACGAACAAGACCGCCGCGAAGACCAGACTGCCTGGACGAATCGCTCCGATCAACATCAGGAGCATGCTCAGGCTGAGCAATTGCGCATAGTCCCGCGACGCCTTGCGCTCATAGAGCTTGATCAGCGTCAGCCAGACGACGAATCGCCCCAAAACGCCGAGAACGTCCTCCCGATGCTGGAAGAAGTCGACGAAGACGTTGATGGTGACGGCCAGGACAAGCACGTTGGAGGTCCAGCGGGGTAACGATCGGCCGCGCGGGCCTTCCGTGATGTACCAGCTCATGGCCGCCAGCGCGCCGCAGACCAGCAGCAAGCCGACGCTTTCTTGGGAGACGAAGAAACCCACGATGCTCAGCAGCACCACGCTCAGCGCCATCGCCGGGAATCCTCGAAGCAGCTTCATGCCGCCGCCTCACGTTTCTTGGACGTGACCTTCGCGTCGTCACCCGGCGCGCCGGCCTTGGTCCGGGCTGCATCCCACCCGATCGGCCTCACCGCAAGGTTCTTGAGTTGGCGAGCCGTCACATGCCAGGCGTTCGGTCCGCCCAGCGACGCCTCCACCCGATCAGGATGCACGACGACTCGACCGATCCGCTCGGGGTTCACCGTAGACTGGGGCGTGCGTGGCTTGCGCGCCGCATCCAGGTCGATGCTCGCCAGCGCGGCCATCAGTTTCTCCCGATGCCACACATTTCGCCGAACCTGGATCGAAGGCCCGGCGGTGCCGGGCAGCGATAGTCCCACCTCGTACCCATTGAGATCGGCCAACTGAATGAGCGAGGCGGCGAGACTAATGGCCGACTCCTCCAAGTCGCGGGCCGTTTCATCGGCATTGGCGCCCCGTTCGAGCTCGTGCGTCGCCCGGGTCAGGTTCACGACGATGCGAACCTTCGGGGGGGCCGGCGTGGTCCGCTCGATGCTCACAAGCTGGTCCAGCGCTGCGCTTCGCTTCCACGCGATCTGACGCATGCTGTCACCCGGGCGGAACTCGCGCATCCCGAAGTAGTCGTCGCCCGCGCCGGTGTGTCGTGAAACGGTGGCGCCCAACAACCCCTGCGGCGTGACCGCTTTGAGCACCCCGCGACGCAACTCGTACAACTGCGGATAGATCAGCACGTGCTGCGGGCGCGTGATGGTGATCGATTTCTTGATGATCCCGAACGGGAACGTCGTCCAGATTCGCAGTGAGCCGAACTCGGCCTTGCCCCGCCGCCGCGGCCAAAACGTCGCTTCGCCGTGGACCGTATCCCGTGGCCCGACGTGCATCACCCACGCCCCCACCCGATCCATCATCGTGTTCCAACCGGATCGGCTCCGAACGGCTCGCTCCTCGATGTGGACGTTGAACACGGGGAAGAATCGACTGCGGTTACTAAGGGCGTATCGAACGATCAACGGTTCGCCCACGAGTCCGTGCGCCGGCATCAGCCGCCTGATCTGCAAGCTGCTCATCATCATCCCGGAGACCAGGCCCGAGATCACCAGCGCCGACAACATGACGCCGAGAATCCAAAACAGCACGTTGTTCTGATTGTTGATCGCGGCGAACCCCACCACGACCGTCAAGACGACGTACAGCAGCCCGGGGAGGTGCAGGTGATACCGGCGTTTCATTCCCGACTCCGCCGCGCTTGCGGTACATCAGCCGGCGAACCTTGTCGTGCAAGCGTCGATAGCCGTGGCATCCAACGCGTCGGCCGACGGAACTGCTCATATTGATCCATGAGGTCTTCGTGGCGATCCGGCTCCGAGTAGCCGGGCGTCATCGTCACCAGCAACTGCATTTTGGGGTGCTTCATCGTGAGCCGCTGCTGCCAGGTGGCGTTTTGGAACCCCGGCTTTCTCGCGACCAACAGCCACTCCTCTTCCATCCAGCCCGCGCCCAATTCATCCACGACGAGCGAAAAGTTCCCGTCGAGGTCGGTAATCGCGCTCGCCACGAGGTGCGTTGATAACCGGCCGGGATCGCGGCGCAGTGTCACCCGCACCCCGCTCATCCCCGACTCGCCCAACCGATTGTCATCCGCGCCCACGAAGGCCATGTGGCTGATCGGCCCCGCGATCACCTTGCCGTGAAGTACATACGAGCTGCACCCGCTCAGACCCGCCGCCGTCGAAACGAGCACGCCGTACAAGAGGAGCTGCGTCATTCGCATCATTGTTTACCCTTGCGTTCACATCCGCCGCAGGCGGACCACTGACGGCAGGGCCCGTTCCTCTTGCGATCACGCGTTACGAGTCTGTTTCGCCGTCGCCTTGATCCGCGCCCGCCTCAGAACGATCCGCAGCCGGACCGTCCGCGGATTCAGCGGGCTGAACAGGAGCGACGGCTGGTGGTTGCTCCCGCAGCCCCTCTACGTGGGGAAGATCATCCAGGGCCCCGATGCCGAAAACCTTTAGAAAGTGCGTCGTGGTGCCGTAGAGCATGGGTCGGCCAAGCTCCTCCGCTCGTCCCACGATCTTGACCAGCCGGCGCTCCAGCAATCCCCGCAGCACCTCGCCGCACCCGACCCCTCGAATCGCCTCGATCTGAGCGCGGAGGATCGGCTGGCGGTAGGCAATGATCGCCAGGGTCTCCAGTGCGGCCGGGCTCAGTCGAGCTTGGGCCCGATCATGGTGTAGCTTTGCCAGCAGCTCCCCGAATATGGGCAGGGTCAACAACTGCCAGCCCCCCGCCAGCCGTTGAGCCCGAAACGACCGCCCGGTCCGCTCGTATTCATCGTTGAGCTGCCCGACCGCTTCGCGAATCGTCTTTTCCATGCCGGGACCAGCTTGGTCCAGCAACTCAGCCAGTCTCGCCTCGGACAACGGTCGATCCGAGCTGAGCAACAGGGCTTCGATCTGCGCCGACAACTGCGGGTGCGCCTCAGCCGGTTTCAACTCCAACGTCGCTGCCTCCGCGATTCCGTCGCCGCGATGGGTCTGCGGTTCGTTCATCGTAGTACTAGCGTATCAGGCTCGGGCCGATCGGGAGCCGCCGTGGATCAGATCGCTCGTCCGCGCGCCTCCACCGCCCTGGCCATGGCCTTCTTGGCCAAGGCCCGCTGATGATCGCGAACCACTTGAGCGCGATCCCCGCCCGCGGCCGCGGTGACCCGGGCCGTCGCCTCAACCAGCTCCGCCTCCGCTTCCTGTAGCGACAGCCGTTCCGCCGGCGTGGCCCGGTCGGTCAGCAGCGTCAGCTCACCCTTTTGCACCTGGGCGAACCCCCCTTCCAAGAGATACCACCGGCTGCCGCCCTCGGGAAAATCCAGCCGCAGCGAGCCGAAGCCCAACCGCGACAGCAGCGGCGATTGACCCGTCATCACGCCCTGCTGCCCGTCCCAAGCCGGGAACGACGCATAGGTCACCTCGTCGTCAAACACGGCCTCGGTGGGGGTGACGATACTGCAGCGGAATGTCGTAGCCATAACGGGTCGCTCCCAGCAGGTTCGATCACGTCGCGATCGGGTCGCACAGTCTAACCGTCATCGCCGAGCCTTCAACTGTCGCCGAGGCGTGGTCACTTCAGTGACCACGTGGCGTGAGGCGTTGTGCCCTCGTTGTTGTGCGCCGACGTCAGCCGCGGGCGCTAGACACAGCCGCACGGCGCCGCGCGCTATCGTATGACCGGCCATGGCCATCGCACACGTATGTCTCGGTTGCGGTGCGGACCTTGCTCGCATCCATGTCATTCGCGATCCGCACTACCGTTTGCCGATCGTGATTTGTCCGGGTTGCAGCCACGTGTGTGTCCGCCGCGTCGATCCAATCCTGCAACGCTGGCGTACATTCCAACCCGCCGCCGCCGCGCTGTGCGCATTGTCTGTGCAGTTACTCATTGTGCTTTTGCTGGCGACGGCGACGGCCGGGGTTGTTGACGCGGTGCCGGACATTCTCCCCGCACCAATCTCCGGCAATGTCTTTGACCTTCTGTACAATCAGTCGATTGCCGCAATGGTCGTCGGCGTCACGCTGCCGGTATTGACCGGAGTATGGATGGCCACAGGGCTAGGGCATTGGCGCCCGTGGCTCGCGCGCGCGGTATGGGGACTGCTCATCGCAGGCTTGTTGTCATGGGATGTGCTCCGGCTTGCGTCTGAAACGATCGGCAACGAACTCGGAATCGTTCCCGGAATCGGCGCTGAAGCCCATCTGAAACTAGCGTTCTACGATTGGATATTGCGCATCCTTGTACTCTTCGTCTTCTTGATGATGACCTTCGCCGGTTCTCCGCTCGGCGCCGTGTTATTGAAGATCCATTCTCAGCGGCAAAATCGCCGGTGGAGCCGAAGACGCGCACGACTTCGCAGGAGGATGCGCGGCGGATGAGTGATTCATCGCCAGCCACAACTTCAGGACCCGAAGAGCGCGTCTCTGTGCTCGTCGGTGATCGTTTGTGCACGAAATGCGGGTACAACCTCACCGGCCAAGCGGTTATTCGCGAGCCGCACTACGGCATGCTCATCGTCCGCTGCTCCGAATGCGCGACGGTCGCTTCCGTACAGGAATACCCGTTGCTGGGCCGCTGGGCCGGTCGGTGGGCGATGCTCGGGGCCGCAATGTGGTTCGCCGCCTCCACCGTGTTCCTGTTTGCCACGGGAGGCGCCATCTTTGGCTTTGGAATGGCCATCGTCGAGTCGGCATCTCGTCCCCTGGCCCTGACGATCGCTGAGCACCAACTGGCCTGGCTCAAGGAGCAGGATCCGGATTCGCTTGGGCTGCAACTTCAGTGGCAGTTGGGCGCGGGCCCAAAGCTGTACTCCACGCTTGACCCGGATTGGTGGGCCACCCAGGACCCCGCAGCGCTTCTTGCCGAAGCCGGAGGGTGGACGGGCGCCCTCGGTTCGTCTGCGCCCGGCCTTTGGAGCTGGCTGAGTGTGTCCCTCTTCGCCGCCGGCTGCTTTTGGGCGGTGCTCCTGACACATCTTCGACGCAAGTGGCTGGTGCTTTTCAGCTTGCTGCCCGCCGGCATCGCCGGCTTGTTCGCCATCGCGATCTATGCCGGCGACACGACGGCCGCGGGGGGTTGGGCGACAGCGCTGTCGGCCGCCGAGCACCAGCTTGGACCAATCTTCTGCGGGTTGTCGATCGCCTACGCCCTGCTACCGCTGAACCTCGGGCTCTTCTTCGGCCGACCGCTCACCCGGCTGCTCATCCGCGCTCTTCTCCCACCGCGCTTGCGCAACTCATTGGCGCTGCTATGGACGACGGACGGCCTCGATCCGCCGAGAACGTAGTCAGCCCCGATCGCAACCGGCCTCGCCGACGAATCGGCTTGCTCTACGAAAAACCCCGGCCTTCCGCCCGGGGCTCGGTGTGCCTTCTTCTCCCCCTCGATGTCTCGATGCCTTGATGCCTTCTTCCTGATGTCGAAGCGTAGCGGAGATCCCGATTCCATCGGGGCCTTCTTCAAGGACACGGACCCCAGGCGCCCAGCAGGAAGAGGAGGTCCTTCACGCCAACGTCGCCGCTGAGGTCGAAGTCCGCGAGACAATCTCCCTTCGGCGGGCACGGCCCCCAAGTTCCCAGCAAGAAGAGCAGATCCTTTACGCCAACGTCGCCGGTGTCGTCGAAGTCGGCCAGGCACGGCGGCTCGGGCAGCAACCACGCGACCGCGGCCTCCCAATCGGGAAATCCGCCCAAGGCATCAACGCGGCGCAGCTCCAGGGTGTATTCGCCCGCCTCCAGGCCGGTGATGTAGAGGTGCTCGATGTTGTCAACGGTGCTGGCGCTGACGACGTTGCCGCCGGCGAAGAAGGGCAGGCCCGGATCGCCGACGAGCGTGGCCAGATCGCCGTTCTCGTCCACCCGCCAGAGGATCAGATCGAAGTCGGCCACGGCCCAGTCGCTGTTGCCGAAGCCGACTTCAACATTGCGATGCCAGGTCACGAGCATTGACACCGCATCGGCAAACTGCGGCACGTCGAACCGCCAGTATCGACTCTCACCGAGACCAACCGTCGCCAGGTCCCACCCTGCAAACATCGCATTGGCATCGTTGGGCGGTGTATCGGCTCCATCTTGTTCACCGCCGGTCATAATCCAGTGGGCAAAGTTCACGTTGACGGTGCCGGCGCCGATGACCGCGTCGATCGGTTGGGTGGTGATGCCGCGATCAGGTCCGGACGTTTGCGGGTTGTTCGTCCAGGCAGCGCCATGCGCATCAGTTTTGGCGGCGCCGGCCAACAGCACGGCCTTGATCACGTCGGAGCGCTCGGCGTTGGGATTGATACCGAGCCCGGGGGTGGTGCGCGCGGTTTCGATCATCATCGCTGCGGCCGCGCCGACAACAGGCGTGGACCAGCTCGTTGCCCCGCCGGGCGCGACGATGTCGGGCTTGAGTCGGCCCGGACCGTCGACCCCGCCGAGTGTCGAGCCGCTTTGATGTGCTCCGTTCATCTTTCCCACGGCCAGCCCGTTGAACGTGTGGCTCATGAGCACGAAGTTGGCGCCGCCGCCGTTGTTGACGCCGGACATAATCATTATTTCGTCTCTGATCGTGACGAAATCGCTGCGGCGCAGGATGCTATTGTTCGTGGTGTTGTTCCCGGTGGTGCCGACCCAACTGTTGTTGAAAATCTTGAGTCCTTTGGGCGGCAAGTTGGGGGGAAGCTGGCCCGATCCCTGGACGTTGAGGAACCCGCTCGCGACCCAGTTGTTCACCTCCCACACGAAGATGTCGGTGATGCCCGGCGCAATGCTGGTGTTGTTCCCGTAGTAGTTTCGACCAACCTTCGTCGCGTGCCCGGAGTTCCCGGAGGATCCGCTCATCAGAGTAAAGGTCTTGCCGTTGAACTCGCCGACCCCCGCGTTCGGGACATAGTTGGTATTGACCCGCACCTCAACCTGGCCGACGAGGACGCCCGATCCGGTGGGCACGTTCTCTTGTCCGATGCGCTTGATCAGATCATCCATCCCGACGAGCGGGCCGTCGTACGTGGTGCCCCCACCGAAGACGGATCCACCGCCCAGCCAGACGGCCAGGGCGATGATGGCACAGGTGTGGAGTCTGAGTCGTCCAGTCATTGGAAGCCCTCCGTGCGGCCCGAAACGTGGGTCGAAAAACGCCTCGGAACCGGCGCAGACGAAGCATACCACCGGCTCGACCGCAAGCAACGAAAAAACCGACCGCCCCTGGATTGGTGATATGAAGGGGAAGTTGTCGATCATCGCCTCAGGCCAACACCATCGAGGAGCAGCATCATGGATCAAAGAGATCGATCGCCCCTTCATGCAGGGATCGTCTTGGGCATCCAGGGATTTCTGGTTGCGAGTATCAGCGTGAACTTGGCTACCCGCGCGGTTGGCCAATGCGGCCCGGTTGAGCTTCTTGCCTCCGATCCGAACCAGGCGCAGCAACTCGGCGCGGCCGTGGCCCTCGCGGACGAGGCCGGGGTCGCTCTGATCGGGGCGCATCAGGCCGACCTGCAGTACACCGGCGAGGCGTACGTATTCCTGCGCGATCCCGCCGACGGATCATGGCAGGAGCAGATGAAGCTCGTTGGGTCGGACGCCAAGATCGGCGATCATTTCGGAAGTGTGGTGGCCGTGACGCCGGACGCGACAACACTGCTCATCACCGCGGGAAATCAGGGACCGACCGGCACCGTCTATGTCTTTGAGCGACGCGGCTCGGTCTGGCTGGAGCAAGCCCAACTGACCCCTCCGGACAATCCGCCGCCTCCGCTCGCCTTCGGCCGAGGGTTGGCGATCTCCGAGGACGGACGCATCGCGGCCATCGGCGCACGGAAGGATACCGACGGCGGCAACTGGGCCGGGGCGGTGTACGTATTCGTGCGCGAACCGCGGACATCCCGCTGGGAGTTCGAGGTCAAGCTCATCGTCTCTGACGCCGCGGAAGACGCGACGTTCGGAAGGTCCGTTGACCTTTCCGCCGACGGCAACATCTTGGTGGGCGGGGCGAGTCACGACGATGGTGCCGGCAACGCAGCCGGCGCAGCCTACGTCTTTGTCAGAGATCCCAAAACATCCCAATGGACCGAGCAGATCAAGCTCACGGCCTCCGATGCCGAGCCCATCGCCCTGTTCGGCTTTTCCGTGGCCGTTTCCGCCGACGGCGAGACCATCCTGGTCGGTGCTTCGAATGACGACGAGCAGGCGGTGGGGGCCGGAGCGGCGTACGTCTTCGTGCGCGATGGGAAGAGCTGGTCCGAGCAGGCCAAGCTGACCGCCTTCGACGGTTCGTTCGTCGATCAGTTCGGGTCGTCTGTGGCGCTCTCCGCCGACGGCGACAGGGCGGTGATCGGGGCCCTGCACGCCACCGCGGGCCTCGGGGCTGCGTACTTCTTCACCCGCACCGGCAGCACGTGGACACAGAAGTCCAAGTTCGGCGTGTGTGATGGCCAGTCGCTGGACCTCTTTGGGGAGCGCGTGGACATCTCGGCCGACGGGCAGACGGCGCTGGTCGGCTCACGCTGGCGCGACGTTAACTTCATAAACCAGGGCGCAGCGTATGTGTACGACCTCGACGCCGCCTCCTGCGCCGACATCACCGGCGACGGGCAGGTGGGCATCGACGACCTGCTCTGGCTGCTCGGGAGTTGGGGCCCCTGCACGTGGCCGTACGTCTGCCCCGCCGACCTCAACGGCGACTGCGTCATCGGCGTCGTGGACCTGCTCATCCTGCTCGGTAGCTGGGGGTGAGGGCAGAGGTCTGAGGTCAGGCCCCGCCGAGGGCGAGGTGGGCGATGCGCAGGGCCGCTTCGGGGCCCGTCTCACCGTTGAAAAGGATGACGACGCCTCGCTGCGACTGGGGGTACCAACGCATCAGCACGCCCACGCCGTCCACCACGTCGATCAGCTCCATGCGTACGCCGCCGGCCGCCTCGTCGAACGAGCTGCGAAGACCGAACTCGTTGCCGAACCGAGCGAGCGTCATGACGGCCGCGTTGTTCAGCGGCGTCGCCGGTTGGGGCTGCGGTTGGAACATAAGCCGGGCCAGGAGCTGGGCCAAGTCCCCGGCCGTGGAGTACACCGAGCCGGAGGCGTGATCGGTGTTTCGGGCGGGCTTGACTGGTGTGCTGAGCCGGCTGTGACCGATGGCCACACGCGTCTGTGCTTCGCCCGGCAGCTCGAACCACGTTTCATCGAGGCCCAGCGGGGCGAAGATTTGTTGGCGGCAATACGCGCCGAACGGCTGACCGCTGACCGCCTCCACCGCCGCGATTGTGGCGAGATAACCGTATGGAAGGTCGTCGCCGGCCGGCCACGGAACTGACGCCTGTGCCGGGGGGCGACTGACCCAGCCACCGATAGCGGAGGCCGGTCTATGCGTCTCGGACCGTGCCACGAGTGTAAGCCGGCCCACGCGCCATCGGCGGCGATCGCTGGCAAGCTCGGCCGAGGCCCCGCGATAGGACACAACCGTCAGACCGGCGGGCGCGTCGGGCTCGGGGACGATCGCAAAATCAAGCCGGCCCTGCTCGTGCTGCTGCAGGGCCCCGATCGCCGCGAACAGCGCGCTGGCCGCGGGGACACTGAACAGCGTCCGGTCATTGATCGGCGTGGCCGTGTCGAGGTCTTGCACGCCAAACCCGCCGCTCCACACGACCTCGCTGTCCTGGACCAGCGCGACCACCGCGCCCGGTACGCGATAGCGACGCAGGAGCTGGGGCGTCCGGCGCGCGATGTCGTCGGCGATGCGCGGCCACGGGTCGGCGCGCAACGGGCTGGGCTTGATCCGCTCGACCGCCGTGAGACGCCTGATCTTCCGCAGGAGCTTGGCAAACCGGCGCTGCCCGCGGATGCTGTCCAGATCAGGGTCGAGCGAGGCGTGGGTTATGTCGCGCCAGCCGGCGTCGATCGCCCGATCCAACGCCGCCAGCGACTCCCCGATCCGATGCAGGCGGGCCAGAACGCAGGCGACGTTGTAGTGGGTGTCCGGATGGTCCGGCCTCAATTGAACAAGTTGCTCGGCCACGGCCGCGGCCCGCTCATACTTCATGGCCGTGTGCAGGTCCATGAACTCGCGCAGCAACCGATCGGCCGGCGCATCCCCAGGCCGGGCGCGTCCCGTCGCGCGCGGGTAGAAGATCGGCCGCTCATCGTCGATGGGATATGCGGCCTGCTGCGGTGTCCGGTTGCGAACCGGCGCGGAGTGGCCGACGGCAACAGAGGCGACGAGGCCGACCAGCAACGCGGCGCCGGCCAGGCTTTGGGCGGTGACGGCGACCTGCCGCGGTCGGCATGAGACCAAGACCCGCGCGCGGCTCGTGCGCATTGACCGGGGGTAGATTCGCGTGGCCATCACGGGTCTCCCGCTGTGAAGGTGGCCGAAAAGAAAGGGTATCCGGCTACACCTCGTCACCCAGCTTCTTCGTTGCCAACGGATCATCGGCTCGCATATTCTGCCGGGAATGTACGATTTTCGCCGCCGCGGGGCGGAATCGGGCTTGGTGCTCGCAGCGACGCCGATCCAGCACTGCCCCGGAGAATCGCCACTTGACTACCACGCGGCCAGCTCGCCGGTGATCGGCTCCACGAGATCCTTGAGCGTAACCAGGCCTAGCGGACGCTCGGTTGCTGATCCCACGATGATCGCCAACGGCTGATGGCGCGATCTCATCATCCCCAGGGCCGCCTGGACGGACGTGCCCGGGGACAGCGTCATGGTCTCGGCCATGAGATCTCGCGTCGGCTTTTCCGGTTCCAGCAGGGCGTCGAGCAGAGAAAGAACGCCGCAAACCCGGTTCGACGTATCGACGACGGGAAGCCGTGTGTAGTTCAACGGCAACTGCTCGAACCGCGCGTGTGGCTCGACCTCGCCGCTGATGGTGGCAACGTCGGACCAGGGGGTCATTTCGTCCGCCACCGTCCGATCGCGAATAGACAGTGCTCGATCGAACAGCGCGGTCTGTGACTCACTGAGCACGCCGGCCCCGATCCCCTCTTTGATCAGTTGACTGATGCGCTGGCGTGCGGTTGGGGCGAGGGCGAGGTTACCGCCGACCACTCGTACGACAATCATGCCGAACCCCTGCACGATCGGCCCGAGACCGATCCACGTGAACAGTCGCCGGCTCACGGCCAGGAATCCCGACCATTGATACGACCACCGATCCGTGTGTGTCCGGAAGAGATCTTTCGGCAACGTTTCGCCGAAGACGAACAGCAGCGGCACGAGGATCGCAGCGTTCGCCACGACAACTTGCACCGGCGTGAACTGAAGCTGGGTCAGAATCGCGGCCACGCCGAACGTGCCGGCATAGTTGGCGATGTTGTTGCCCAGCAGAAGCGTCGTGAGCAGCCGATTGGTGTGCTCGATCTCGTCTTGAAGGCGTACCGCGCGGCGGTCGTTTCGGCTGGCACGGACGACCAGCCGAACCCGGTTGATCGTGTAGAGCCCGGTCTCCAGCCCGGAGAATACCGCGCTGAGCACGATCCCGATGAGGCTCAGTATCCCGTAGCCGATGAGTGACGTGAGCATCATGTCACCGCCTCCGGGGGTTTAGGCTCATCAAGGAGCGTGACGATCGCCGTCACGACACGAGCGTGCTCGACGTGCTCCACTTCCACGCGGACGCTGCCCAATTCGACCGAATCCTTTGGATTCGGCGCTCGGCCCAGGTGCGCCGTGATCAGCCCGCCCAGCGTGGCGACCCGCGGGGAGACGAGGCGTTGGCCGAAGGCGGCCGCCCAATCGTGCACGCTCAGATCGCCCGCCACCCGCCACTGATTCAGCCCAATCAGTTGCGGCTGTGGCTGTTGTTCATCCTCCGCGGCGCTGATGTCGCCGACGATTTCTTCCACGATATCTTCAATGGCGACGATCCCCGCCGTTCCTCCGAACTCATCGACGACGATCGCAATCTGCGTCTTCGTCGCTCGAAAATGCTCGAGAACCTGATCGAGCGTCGCCATCTCCGGCACGAATTCGATCGGCTCGGCTCGAGCGCGAATCGACTGATCGTCGCGCTGTGGATCGCCGAGGTAGCGCAGCACGTACAACAGCCCGACGATCGTGTCCAGGTCCTTTTCGTAGACTGGCAACTTCGTGAATCTATTGCGCTTGACGATCTCCAACAGGTCCGTGCGCGAGGCATCAGCGGGCACGGCGATCATTCGTACACGCGGCGTCATGACGTCGCGGACCTTGAGTCGGCCGAGGTTGAGAACGTCTTGCAGAATGCGTTCCTCTCCAGTGTCGATGACCCCGGCGCGTCCGGAGAGGTCCAACAGCGCCGCCAATTCATCGCTACTCAATTGCGGCGGCGCTTCGGCCGGTTCGGTGAGACGGCTCAGTGGACCGACCACGAGTTTGTCCAGCACGATTCGCAACGGCCCGATCACTTGGTGTAGTGCAATCAACGGCGGGGCCACGAGCAACGCGAACGCCGCCCCACGTGAATTGGCGATAAGCTTCGGCATCACTTCACCCAACAAAACGATCAGCATCAGCGATGTGATCAGGAGCAATATCTCGCCGATCGCACCGACCTCGGCCTTTATGAGCAGGATCGAACTTACGACGAAATACAGCACGTTCACGGTCATGTTGCTGATCAGGATGGTGATCAGCAGCATCCGCGGGTGCGCGAGCAAAGATTCCACGGCCCGCCCGGCGAGGCCGGTGTCCCGGCGAACTTGCATGCGCTGCGTTTCGCTGAGGCCGAACAGTGCCGTCTCGGCGCCTGAGAAGAATCCGCTCAGCAGTAGCAAAACTGGAAGCGTCCCAAACAGCCCAAAGTCTGCGCCTGACCAGCCGAGCATACGGTTCCTCTTCGCGCGGACGCCGGGTCCGGACCGGACTAGGCGATCTCGATCGACCCCAATTCGTGTACCGCCTCTTGCAGTCTGGCCGTGAATGTGAGCGCCGTTTCGCCCGCCTCATAGTACAGGGCAGCCCCGTACCGAACGGCGACCCGCCCGGGGCGGGGCACCGTCGCCCCGCACGGCAAAATACGCCGTCCGCCGCTGACGTGAACCGGAACCACCGGTCGTCCCGTGAACCGAGCCAGCACACCGACCCCCGGCTTGAACGGCGCCATCCGGCCGGTGCGGCTCCGCGTCCCCTCTGGATACATCAGGACGTTCCACCCGTTTCGAAGCAGTTGCGCAGCCGTTCGTATGGAACGCAGCGGCATGCCGTGCCGATCGAACGCAAAGGCGTGGAACCCCGCGGCGACGAACAATTGCAGACATTCGCGCTTCAATGACCGCGCATCACCGTTGCCCGGATGACCGAAGACGTCCAGGGCGGCGGCGACCGCGGTGCGATTGCGCTCCGTTCTCGGCAATGTCCCGAGGATCGCGGCCGTGTCAACGTGGCTTTGATGATTTGCGGCAAACAGCATCGATTTGCCGTCGCCGTTGAGGTGTCCGATGCCGTTGCTGTGCCAACCGAACCGCCGGGCAACGCGCAGCATCCCGACCGCACCAATAATCGCAGGGCGCGTGACCACGACCACGGGGCTTCGAAACCGCCGCTCGACCTCGTCCGCGGTGGGGGCCAGGACCCGCCCGTTCTCGCTCATGTTCGCTCCCGCGGGATTTGGTCGGCGTGCGCCAGAACCTTCGCAAACGCAGCCGCATACTGATCAAGCAACGCCGTCGATGCACTTGGGAAAGTCGGCAATTTCAGCACCATACCGTTGGTTACCTCCGTCCGCGGCAGCGCTTGCGGATCGTACGTCGGAAGCGGGCACTGGGGCGTCGCCGATCGTCGGGCGATCCTTGCCCAGTGGCCCTCCGTAAACAACGGCTGCTGGTGCAACAGGGGATAGCGCGGTCGGTCCACCAAAACGCCCTCCGCCCGCAACGCCGTCACCAGATCCGTGATCGGCAGCCCCGTTTGATTCGGGTCGTACCGCACGAGGTACTCAAAGTACACGCGCTCCACTTCCGGCGGCGAAAGAAACGTCTCGAGGCCCAGCGCTTCCAGTCGCTGCGAAAGATACACGATGTTCTGCGTGCGCCGGCGGTTGCGCTCCGGTAGATGTTTCAGTTGAACGCGCGCCACCGCCGCATTCAGCGGAGACATGCGCAGCTTCAAGCCAAATCCCGTGGCCGCAAATCGACGATTCGGCGTGGCCAGATCAATCACGCGCTCGTAATGCCCAAGCAGCAGCGCCTTCTCCCAAAGCTCAGCGTTGTTGGTAACCAACATGCCGCCCTCCCCCGCCGGGCACAGCTTGTTCGTCTGCATGCTGAAGACCGCGGCATCGCCCAGCGTCCCGATCGGCTTGCCGTGATAGGTCGCTCCATGCGCGTGCGACGCATCTTCGAGGACTTTCAGGCCGTGCCGGTGCGCGATATCCAGCAGCTCGTCCATGCGCGAGGGCATGCCGAACAGATGCACGATGATGATCGCTTTGGTGCGTTGGGTAATCTTCGCTTGAACGTCGTCAGGATCGAGCCCCAGACACTGCGCCTCCGTTTCGGCGAACACCGGTATGCACCCCAGGTGCAGCACGGGCGTCACCGAAGCCCAGTACGTCGCGGAAGGAACGATCACCTCATCGCCGGGTTCGATCTCGAACGCATGCAGCGCAGCCAGGATCGCCGACGTCCCGTTGCAATGGGCCAGAGCGTACCGGACCCCAAGCCACTGTCGGTAGTCGGCTTCGAGCGCTGTTACCTCGTCATTGATCGACCACTGGCCTGAGCGAAGCACGGCCAGCACCGCCTTTTCCTCTTCGTCGGTGATGATCGGCCACCGGTTGGCCTGGTCCTGCTCGAGCTGAACCTCAGGCTTCCCGCCGAGGATGGCTGGAATAGGCTGTGCCGAAACGACACTGGGCATGATGCACTCCCTGACCTCTGTCCCGGGCAGATAATACGGAATCGTGTCTCGTTCGTCGAAAGCCGGTCGCCTCGGCCGATCGGAGGCCCTCGCCTTACCCTATCCACGGCCGGGATTGTGGATAGTTGACAGTGCTCCCGCCGGCACAGTACCGTTCGCTCCAGAACGCTCTGCGGACACCAGAGGACATACCCATGCTCGCATTTCAGGGTCAGATGAGTGGCGACGAAGCGGCCGTGATCGCCGGACTGATCATGGCCGGCCTGATCACGCTGGCGATCACGCTGGCAATCTCGCTCGCCATTCTGATCCTCATCTGCGCGCTGTTGCACAGCGCTCTAGCGAGGGTCCCAGCGGAACACCGCACAATGAGCCCGGGGCTGGTTTGGTTACTCCTCATTCCGCTCTTCGGCATCGTCTGGAACTTCTTCGTCTTTCTGCGGATTCCTGAGTCCTACAAGAACTATTTCACCGCGCAGGGACGAACAGACGTGGGCGACTGCGCTCGCGGCGTCGGACTGTGGTACGCCATCTGCGGCGCGCTGTTGTTCGTCCCGTGTCTGAACTACCTTGCGGCGCCGGCGGCCCTCGTCCTTCTCATCATCTTCCTCGTGAAGATTTTCGGCTTGAAGAGTCAGATCAGCCCGGCTCACGGTCCAATCGTGTGACGATCGATCAGCACGACCGCCCGCTGTCAGGACCGGGGCTTGTCGCCATAACACGATCACTCCCAAGCGGAGGTAACGCCGCTTCCAACTTGCCGCGCACCTTGGGCCACAATAGAAGCGCCTCAACGATCATCCACGCTTCCAGCGCCATGGTCGCAAATCCAATGATGACCAGCGCCCATTTGGGATCGCCCTGCTCCGGGTTGATCCACTCCGGAATCGACATCCCCATCGCCCAGGCCGGCATCACCAACATGAACAGCATCGGCGGGACGACAAACCACACCGGCAGCTTGCGCCTCCACAACCAGAACCCGATGACAAGGAATGCCAGGCCGCCAAGCAGTTGATTCGTCGCGCCGAACATGGGCCAGAGGATCATTCCGCCCGTTCCCGCGGATTCCCACGACCACGCTCTCCCCGGCGCCGGCAGCGCCGCCAGCGCACCGGCAATCAAAATCGCAAATATCGTCGCGCCGTGCTTGTTGGTCAGCCACGTGAGCGGATTCATACTAAATTTTCCCTGAGTCTTGGCATGAGGCGTCAGCGTTGACGCAAGTTCCTGCACGACATACCGCTGAAGTCTGCACGCGGTATCGAGCGTTGTGCCTGCAAACGAGGCGACGAGTACGCCCATCAAAGCGACCGCGACCGCAGCCGGCATTCCCATCGCCTTGAGGAAATTCGCCGAGCCGTCAACGAATGCGCCGACTTTGGCGCCTAATCCCAAGCCACCCCAATCCTCGTATCGCGCCATATACGCCGCCTCGCCGGTGACGATCGCCCCGGTGCCGAGTCCTTCGGTCACGCCAAGCCCTAGCCCGGCAACACATGCGAGAATCACCAACGTGGCGAGAAACCCTTCCGTCAACATCGAACCGAAGCCCACGAACTGCGCATCCGTCTCGCACTTGAGCTGTTTGGACGATGTGCCCGAGCTGACCAGACAGTGAAAACCGCTGATCGCGCCGCAGGCGATCGTGATAAACAGAAACGGGACCAACATTGGTGCGCCCTTGGGCGTCCATCGCACCAACGGAGCTGCGATCTCTAACGGCTGACGCACCGCACCTTCACCTACCGGCGCTCCGCCGAAAAACGCGGCGACAAGCAAACCGACCAGAATCAATCCCAGGGCGGTGAGCAGTTGCAGGCTGTTGATGTAATCACGAGGCTGCAACAACGTCCACACCGGCAGGACCGAGGCAACGTAGGAATACACCAGCAGGACGCCGACCCAAACGATCGTCGGCCAGGATGCCATCCACGCATTCAATGCACCCAGCCCGAGTTCTTTGGAACCGCCGATCGTAAAGAAATTGACATCACCGAAAATCACCGTCACGTACATCACCGCCAGCGCGAGCAGCGAAGGAAGCAGCAGATTGACGCCTCTGCGGTGCAGATACAGTCCGATCACGATCGCGATCGGAATTTGGATCGTGCATGGAAAGATCGCAGCGGGATACTGTCGGAATACCGCCGCAATCACCAGCCCGAAGATCGCCAGCACGATCGTCAACGCCATGAACAGAACACATAAGAACATGATCCGAACGCGCGGATTGAGCAACCGCCCAGCAATCTCCCCCACCGTTTGACCTCGATTGCGTAGAGACACGACAAGCGCACCGAAATCGTGCACCGCGCCGATGAAGATCGACCCGAGGAACACCCACAGCAGCGCCGGCAGCCAACCCCACATCACCGCAATCGCCGGCCCGACGATCGGCCCCGTACCCGCGATCGACGTGAAGTGATGCCCAAAGACGATCGCCTTCTTCGTCGGCACATAATCGCGATCGTCGTTCAGCTCGACGCTGGGAACCTTCGCCTCGGGATCGAGCTTGAATATCTTCCGCGCCAGCCATCGGCCGTAGGTGTGGTACGCGATCAGATACCCCACGAGTGCCCCCACCGCGATCAATAGCGTTCCCATCGGTTCGACCTCCGTTGCCCAACAAACGATCAGTCATGGCTAACGTACGGTATTTGGGTTATTATGCAGGAAATCAGTTCAACTTCCACGTCGGTAGAACGAATATGAATCCTTGTCCTAAATCACTCCATCTCCTCTCGCAACCCCTGTAATGGCGAAGCGCAAGCGGAAGACGATCTCCGTCGGGACAGAGACTGAGGTTTTGACGAAATCTCGGCGACGGTGCTGTCTCTGCTACTACCTGGAGGAAAGACGTGACGCAGTTCTTCAAGGTCAGATTGCTCACCTCGACCAGGACCGGTCCAATTCATCGGCCGACAATCTCGTCTGGCTTTGCCTCCCGCATCACGATCAATTCGACTCGACACCAAGTGTATCCAAAGGCATTACAGCCAACGAGGTGAAAGTTTATCGCGATCGAATGATCACTGAGATTGCGGCAGAAGACACTACCGGAGTCCCCCCGGCGAGTCCTCCTCAGGAGCAACTAGAAGTTCGAGCCTGTTCGACACGCCGTGGTCGAGTTTCGCTAGCACAAGTGATAGTGGAGAGCATCGGAATCCGGCCGATCCGAATCGTAGCGTGGTACTATTTCTGGAACGATGGAACTGGTGAGCCGGACCAAATGCATGAGGAGCGTCACCACTCACTACCAGTTGTGCTGAACGAGCGTGATACCCACGAGTTGCTCGGGACATTAGAATGTCGCGGCAGTCAGGTTACCGGCATTGGCGTGCTCGATAGCGATGGCAAGCGATGGGATGTTCCCGCGGAACAAATAGCGGCGTTCGCCCGAGTGGCGGCACAACACTCCTTTCCCGAGCACCTTTTGAGTGATGAAGACCGGATTCCGGATGATTCGTCCGGGCAGGATATTGCCATCTCGGTGAGGGCAGAAGATTCACCGCAGTATCCCCACGAGCGCCTTGTCGTGACTATTGCGAACAGTTCGACCGTCCCCGTTAGAGTGTTCAGCGCAGACATCGAATGGGAGTACGAGCCCCATCGCCATCTTTCCGAGGCGGGTAATTCAAAACAAGTCGCAGAAGTGGGAGGGGCGGTAAGCCTGTCGCACGCAGGTTCCAACGAACCTATTCCGGCGGGAGGCTCGCGCGAGTATTTCGTCGATGGAGTATGGGCGGGTGTTCTTCAGTCTGCTGCTAGTCCAGACGTTCTGCCGGAAAAGATCAAAATCACGGTTGCAACCTCTCGCAACCAGGGCTGGCAACTCACGGGTGATGGTCTACCAGAGGCGGTCATATCTGTCGCTCGCAGCGTCGCAACCGCGCAGGCCCGAAGCCTCATCTAGTCATGTGGCGAAACGAGTGTGATCCGCCAACAAGAGAGCCACAGATGGACACAGCTGCTCACAGATGGGTATGAGATCACGGATGAGTAGTTCGAGCTGATCGCTGCGGCCCCAGAAACGACTCCCGACCCCTTTTACGATAATTGAACGGAGGAGCCGAGACGATACTGTCCACCTCCGCGAAGGATGAGCAGCACGGCGATTCCAATCAGTGGCGCATGCCCGATCAACTCGATCGGCCCGATTACAAACAGCGTGATGATGAAGAATGTGCTCAACACCGCGGTGACGAATCGCGTCGCCACACCGAACAAGATCAAG
>JACZXL010000024.1 GCA_022571635.1 Planctomycetota bacterium | reverse complement strand
AACAGTTCGCGGAGCGCGACCGGATTGACGATGGACCCCGACAGGCAGTGGCCGCCTAGGGTCTGCGCCTTCTCGAGCACGCCGATGTCGAGCTTGTCCATGCCGCCTGCCTCGACGGCGCGCCGGTTGAGCCGGGCCAGCTCGATCGCCCCCGCCAGGCCCGCGGGCCCCGCGCCGACAAAGAGGACGTCGAGTCGCACCGCCTCCTCCCCCGGCGGCTCCTCGAGAATGAGCTTGTCGACCGCCAGCGGCGGCTGATGGTCGGCGGGAATAATAATGTGCGGTCCGACCGGCATGTGGCCTACTGCGACGCCTTGAGACGTCGCACCTCTTCCGTCAGCAGCGGAACCATGTCGAAGAGATCGGCTACGACGCCGTAGGTCGACACGCCGAAGATCGGCGCATCGCGTTTCGTGTTGATGGCAACGATGACCTTGCTGCCGCGCATCCCGGCCAGGTGCTGGATCGCTCCGTCGATGCCGCAGGCAATGTAGAGCTTCGGCGTCACGACCTTTCCCGTGAGGCCCACCTGCCGGCTCTGCGGCTGGTATCCCGCATCCACCGCCGCCCGCGACGCGCCAACCGCCCCGTCCAGAGCATCCGCCAGCTCGTAGATGATCTTGAAGTTCTCCTCCGATTTCAGGGAGCGGCCGCCCGAGACGACGATGTCCGCCTCGGTGACATCCTTCACCTCGCCCGCAGTGCGCACGACGTCGAGCACGGTGGCCACTTGGTCGGAGTCGTCCAGCTCCAGCGGCACGAACTCCGGGGCCGGGGGCGTGGGGGAGCCGGGCGATTCCTCGGCCACGAAGCTGTTGGGGCGAACGGAGACGATCTGCAGGCGTCCAGCGTCGAGGCGGACTCGCGCAAAACACTTGCCGCAGTACATGGTGCGGCGGACGTGAAGAACGCCGTCCTCATACTCCAGGTCCACGCAGTCCGTGGCCAGCGCCGCCCCGGTCCTGACCGCGACCCTGGGGGCGAGATCACGGCCGAGGGAGGTCGTGGCCATCAGGACCACCCGTGGCTTCGTCCTCTCGATCACGGTGCAGAGAGCTGCGGCATACGGCTGCGCCCGGTATTGCGCCAGCGCAGGGTCGTCGACGAGGAGCACTCGCTTGGCGCCGTAGCGAGCGAGCGTCTCGGCCAACGCCGACACCTCGTGACCGAGGGCGACCGCACTGATCCCACCCCCGGGCTCGGCCCCGGCTTCGCCGGCCAGTTTTCGAGCCGCGGCAAACAACTGAAGCGACGCCGGGTGGACCCGGCCCGATCGCTGCTCGATGAAGACAAGAACGCTGCCGCTCATGCTAGATCATCCCCTCTTGCCGCAGCCGCCGGACGAGATCGCGGGCCATCTCCTGCGGCTTACCCTCCAGGTAGGTGCACGCGGGGCGCGGCGGCGGCGGCGAGAGCATCACGAGGGACCTGGCGGTGGCGAGCGTGCCTGTCCCGGGCAGATTGCCGGGGGAGATCGTCTCGATCGGCTGCTTCTTGGCCTTCATGAGCTTGGGCAACGACGGAAACCGCGGCTCCACGAGCCCCTTCTCGCAGGTGAGCAGCGCCGGCAGCTTCGTCTCGACGATCTCCTCCGCCCCCTCGATGCGCCGGTGCGCGGTGAGGGAGCCGCCGTCGGCAGCCACCTCCAGCCGGGTGACGGCGCCGACGTGGGGCAGCCCCAGGTATTCGGCGAGGGCGGGCCCCAGCTCGCCCGCGTCGTTGTCGATGTTCTGCTTGCCGCAGAGGATGAGGTCGGCGCCCTGCGGGTCGTGGCGGATCGCCGCCGCCAGCACGGCGGCGACGGCCAGCTCATCCTCGACCGGCAACGTGTCGTCCAGGACGTGAACCGCCCGGTCGGCGCCCATGGCCAAGGCGACGTAGAGGACCTCGGTGACGGCCTTCGGCCCCGCCGCCAGCGCCGTCACCGCCTGGACGTCGGCCCGCTGCTCCTTGAGCCGGACCCCCTGCTCCACCCCGAACTCGTCGAAGGGGTCGCAGACGAACCTGAGCCCGGCGGTGTCGATGCCAGCGCCGTCAGGCTTCACCTTGATGGTCGCCCGCGAATCGGGAACTCGTTTGACGACGGTCACAATCCGCATGGTTCAGTCGTCCCCGCGGCAATTCCGGCTGCCGCCGCCTCACCTCACGAGCAAGGGTCGCCGATCGGGCGGTGATCGTAACGCTCCTTGGCTGGGCGTGGACGATCAAGGGCACGCTGTAGCTGCTTGTCCCGGACCTGACGGCCCGCAAGTTCAAGCACATCGTCGAACGTCCGCGTCACTTCGTGATCGCCGGCGTGTGCCTGGCCTATGTACTTCTGGAGGACGTGCCTCGGCACTATATCAGTCGTTCTTGTAATGAACGTCTTTCGGCAGTCATGGAGGCTGCCAATCTCCCATGCCGCCTTGTCCAGTTTGACTCGGCGTTGTGTCGCCACGAGACAGTGAGCAGCGGACTGGATCTTCTCTTGGAAATCGCGCGGTAGGTTATTGATCAACTCGGCCCGAGGCTGGAGTTTTCGCGCGTCACGCTTCTCGCCGAGGTGTGCCATCGCCGTCGAAGTCGGGCGGACCGCGGGGGTCGGCGCCCCAAGCGACGAGCAACGAGAGCAGGTCGAACGCGCCGACGGTGCCATTCCCGTCGAGGTCCCACGGGCAATCAAGGACGTTGATCAAGAATGATCCCCGCCCGATGAATAGTCGATCGGCACTGTCCTGATAAATGATCGAGAGCTTACCCTCGATATTCGTTCCCGCTGGCGTCGTGAAGGTCGCGAGGCGAATTGCGCTACGTGTTATTGTCCGGCAGTTGACTATAAGCTTCCTGGTCGTGCCGACGGTGTGCGCGATATGATCCGGTCGCGGCGCATGTTCGCGGACGGCCACCTAGTCATCGGCTTGCAGCGCGACGGGGATTGGCCTCCGACGACACCACGACGATTCGCTCCACCACGCCCGTGTCACCGAACGGGGCCAGCTCGATTGAACCGCATACATAGATCTCACCGTCCTCATCCTCGCCGAATCCCTTGAGGAACAGTCCATACGGAAGGTCGTCCTCGGTGATTCTGAAGCGCCGGATCTCGAAGTTGCCCGGCACGGGCTCGGCGAGAAAATAGAGGCTCCCGGAGGGCACAACGAATTCCTGGGCGAAATCACCGAAAACATACGTGCCGACCAGGCTGGGTGACTGCGACCCCCGATAGACGAAGCCGCCGATCACCGTAATTCCGCCCTCGAGCGGGAATCCGGACCCGGGATGAGAGTACTCAACGATCGGGTCGAGCAACGGCTCGCCCAAGGGGCCGGTGTCGGGGCATACATCCGGGGGGTTGGTGGGGTTGAACGGATCGAAGCAGTGGAAACCCTCCTTGATCACCCATCCGTAGTTGCCGCCGTTGACGATGATGTTGACCTCCTCGAAGAGGTTCTGGCCGACGTCAGCGAGGAACAGCGCGCCGTCACCGCCCGGACCATCATCGAATGAGAACTTGTATGGGTTGCGCAACCCATAGGCGTAGATCTCGTCCACGCCGGTCGTTGCCGCGAAAGGGTTGTCCGGCGGAATGCCATACCGCAAAGGCGCCGGATCGTCGTCCCCATCACAGGGGCCGATCGTATCACCGTGGGCGAGGTGGGCTGGCAATGCAGCCCGGGCAATGGTGATAGTGCGGCCGTTGACCAGGTTTCCCGGAGGGGCATGGCAAATTGTGATGGGGCTGTCGACGTCAATCCGCAAGATGGCGCCCAGTGCGGTCTCGATATTCTGCCCGTTGCCGATCGGGCCGTGAGAGGGTGGATCGTCGGCAAGCCCGTCGTGGGCCCCGCCGCCGTCGCCCAAGGTGAAGTAGAGAAAACCATCCGGCCCGAACGCGACGTCACCGCCATCGTGGTTGAACTGGGGCTCGTCGATCGTGAACAGAATGATCTCGGAATCGGGGTCCGCGATGTTGGGGTTATTGTCCGAAACACGATACTCCGCCAGGATCGCCGTGTGACAGCCGCGGCTCGTGCCGAAACACGGCTCGTCCGGACTGCCCTCCCGCGGTGCGCTGTAACGAACAAAGAATCGTCCGTTTACCTCGTACCTTGGATGAAAAGCCAACCCGAGCAGTCCGCGTTCGTCAAAAAACGCGTTGAGTTTCGGAAGCTTGTCTGCAATGTCGAGGAACGGAGTGGTCAAGAGCTCACCGTCCTGGACGATCCAAATCTGGCCGGGCTGATCCGGGATGAACAGGCGTCCCGATCCGTCTCCGGCATGAGTGACGCTAAGCGGTGCAGCCAGTCCCGCCACGACTGGCTCCAGCTCAATCGTAAAGTCACCGGGGGGGATCTGGGCTTGGACGAGGTTTGCACCCGCTAGGCATACGCACCCAACTACGACGACGGTGATGGACTTGCTGGAAATCGTGCGCATTTCGATTCTCCTCCTGAAGGATGCGTCGATTTGCTCGACGCAGCACACACGGAACATTGACGCCGGAAACTGTTGGCGACCACCCACGCGTTGCTGTCACAACGCCGGCACCTTACTGAATGGGTCCGAACTCTAAAGGATGTTCCGGCCCAGGGCCGCTCTTGCAGAAACTCCCAAAATTGACAAGAAGAATTGGTTGCCGTCGGATGGCCCAACATATCCCATTTGACCTTCGCCCGGCTCCACCGCCGAGCTTTTTGAGCACGAGTGGAACGCCCCCCCAGGAAACCCAAATTCCAGTCGTTTACTTTTGACCCTAAATCGACGGTGACAGGCCGAGTCCGGCCCCGAGCTGACCGCCTGGGGGCCGTACAAAGCGCCGATCTCTACAAGACGACCACCGGCAACAACGGCCTCAAGACTGTCCGTCTGCTTTACCGACGAGAAACGTCGGCAGCCTCTCACCGCAGCCACGGTTTGTTTGAATGCGACCTGAGCGATCTATGAGCTGATCCAGATCAGGTCTGGCTTTAGGTCTCGACAGCGCGTGTTTACCACGGGTAGAGGTGTACTCGACTGTGGCGGAAGTGTGCTCATGTATGAAACCCCCCGCCTCCGCATGGGAAACCGGGGTCTGAAACAGCTTGGAAGGCTGACGCTCTACCAATTGAGCGACGCCCGCTTGGTGGGGAGATGATAGCCGGCCAACCCCGTTCGTTCATCTGCGCGATCGCAGCCGTACGTTTGCCGTGGGAGTCAGTTCGACTGGGCAACCCTTGAGTTTTCAGGTCGCGACCTGAGCCGCCCCCGCTGCTTGAACCGCAGTCTTGATCTCATCGAACGGAACTTGGACGCGCGGATCGTCGGTCACCCATTTGTAGGCAATCTTGCCGTCTGCTGAGATGACGAACGCTGACCGCTTGGCTACACCCTTGAGCCCGATGAGCTCCTCATGTACGACGCCGTACTGAGTACAGACCTCTTTGTTGAAGTCCGAGAGGATCGGGAACGGGACCTGATTTTCCTGACGGAATCGATCCGTCACAAATGGGCTGTCGACACTGATGCCAAAAACCTTCGCCTCCAGCCCCTCCCATTGGCTCCAATTGTCTCGAAAATGGCACATTTCGTCCGTACACACCGGGCTGAAGGCCAGCGGGAAAAACAAAAGAACGACCCGGTCCTTCCCGATGAACGCGCTGACGTCCACCTCGTCGCCCACCTTGGCGAGCAGCTTGAATCCGACCGCGGCGTCACCCTGGTTCAATGCCATCACCGATCTCCTATTTATGCACCTTATTAGCTAGATCCACAGCACACATCGTAACCGCCGAGCCGCCGGCCCGCCAGCATGGCTGCGTCGCCGAAACGGCTGGCCTCGGTGCTCACGACACAAGGGCGGTCTCACTCAACTGCCGGTTCGCCGCCGCCGAACACTGCCTAGCATCCAAGGCCGGGCCCGGCACGCCCGACCGGCCGAAGAATCAGCGAAGGACCGCCGCACTATGCATGCAACTTGTAGACCAACGACGCTCAAAGAACTTCGCGCAAGTGGATGGCAGTCCAAGCCGATCAAGCGGGAACTACGTGACAACTTCATCACCGCCCTGAGCGCGGGTGACGAACTGTTTCCCGGAATCATCGGGTTTGACGACACGGTCATCCCTGAGATCAACAACGGCCTCATCGCCGAGCACGACATGCTCTTTCTTGGCGAAAAGGGGCAGGCCAAGAGTCGCCTCATGCGCTCGTTGATCCGATTCCTCGATGAGTATTTGCCATACCTCGACATTCCGGGATGTCCGGTTCATGAGGATCCATATCACCCGATCACCAAGCCCGGCCGGGAATGTGTCACGACCCGATCCGAGGACGATATCCCCATCGCGTGGTGGCCGCGCGAGGAGCGTTACGCGGAACGACTCTCGCCCGGCACAAAGTTCGCTGACATCATTGGTGAGATCGATCCTGCCAAGCTCGCCTCAGGAGCCAGCCTTTCCGCAGAAGAGGCGTTACATTTCGGATTGATCCCGCGCATGCACCGCGGCATCTTCGCCATGAACGAGTTGCCCGATCTCGACGAGCTCGTTCAAGTCGGCTTGTTCAACATTCTCGAGGAGCGCGACGTACAGATCCGCGGATATCCCGTCAGATTCGAGATCGACGTGCTGATCCTGTTCTCCGCCAACCCGATGACGTACAACCGCTCCGGCAAGGTGATCCCGCAACTCAAGGACCGCATCGGGTCGACGATCCAGACGCACTACCCGAGGCAGCGCGATATCGGCATCGCCATCATGAAACAGGAAGCGTCGGTGAGCCTCGATGGCGAGTACCCCGTCCTCGTGCCCCCCTTCATGGAAGAAATCATCGAGCAGATCAGCATCTGCGCCCGCAAGAGCAAGTACGTTGACCAACAGTCCGGCGTCAGCGCCCGCTTCAGTATCGCTAACTATCGCACCATGATCGCCAACGCCCGGCAGCGCGCGATCCGTCTCGGCGAGCGGCCGACCGTTCCCCGTATCAGCGATCTCGGGCATCTATACGCCTCGAGCATCGGCAAGCTCGAACTGGACATGATGGGCAGTCACCAGATGACCGAACGCCAGGTCATCGACGCGATCACGGCCGAGGCCATCCAGACGATCTTCGAGGAGTACGTCGATGAACACGGGTTGGGTGAGATCGGCGATATCTTTGCGCAAGGCGTGAAGATCGAGGTCGGCGACATGCTGCCGTCGTCTGCGTACGCCGAACGACTCGAACGGGTGCCGCCGGCCTGGGAGAAAGCGTTCGAGGTCAACCCGGCCGAGAGTCCCGCCGTGCGAGCGTCTTGTGTCGAGTTCGTTCTCGCCGGTCTTTACGTGACCGATCGCATCTCCCGCTCGCAGCGCCACGGAAGGATCACGTATGAGACGTAGGGGTAATGAGCAACCAGAACGATCGTTCGGTTCGCTATTATTGCCGTATTGTCTTGTTAGGCGCGTTCCAATGCCAGTCGAGGCATTGCTTGAACGAATCGGTCCAATCGTCGTCTGGTTCGAGAGCCACTGGCTGAAACTTGAGAATAAGCTCTGGTCGATCCGGTTTCGGGATCAGCCAGCGACCGAGTGTAAGTCGAAACTCAGACCAGCTTCCGGTTGAGGGCTCCATTGACACGGCTAGGATATCAAATTCCCCAAACCGATAGGGGCGGGTATCCTCTCCTGTTCGCGGATCCGTTCCCCCCCGTGTACGTTGGGTTTCCACTACATAGTCTTCTGGCGGAAGGGTGCGATAGGCTTGGTTGGCTTTCATTGGTCGGCCGCCCTTCTTACGTTGCATCTTCACCTGAATCGATACCGTGCGGCGGTCTAACTCGACCAAGAAGTCATACGGCTCGTTGCCACCCGGCGTGATATCGGATGCGTCCTTAAGCTCGTCCAGGACTGCAATCTTAAAGTAGGCTTCCGCAATCAAGCCACGAATGCCGCGCTTCGACAGATCGCTTGAACGCGAGATTGCCTCCAGTATGACCTCGGCTGGGACCCCCAACTCCTCCTCAAGTGGATGTACTGCGAGTTGCGATCGCAAACGACGCAACACTTCGCGCTGGATTCGCACGGGCGCCTTACGAACGATCGCTATTAGCTCGGTAACGCTGGCGTTATCTTCGTCGAGTGTTGGTCTGCCTGCTGGATCCGAACGGTGGGCTACGGCATCAGGGCGCGACACCAATAATCGCCCGCCGATGCTGTAGGTTCTTAGTTTGCCTTTACTTACGAGCTTCTGGATTGCCTGGCGAGAAACGCCTCGAAGCCGGGCTGCTTCTGCCTGCGAAACCCACTCTTTCTCTTCAGCTTCTCGCGGCTTCTTTTTGGTTGACAATGTCAACTTCCTCCGCTACACTCTTCGCGGTAATGGGTTGAAGGCTATATGATCGCTCATCATCCGAACAAACCCCTACTCCCGTCCTTGACATGACCAATCTCGCGCAGCCACAGTTCCACTATCCATCGTTCCGCCCCCCCGAACTTCCCGCCGGAATCCAGCCATACTACAGCAGCAGCTTCGGACATGCGATCCACGGCGACAGTGCAGATGTTCTCAGATCCATTCCCGACGACTCGGTGAATCTCGTGATAACGTCGCCCCCCTATGCGCTCCATTTTAAGAAGGAGTATGGGAACGCTGACAAGACGGATTACATCGACTGGTTCGCACCCTTTGCACGCGAGATATTCCGTGTGCTCCGGGAAGATGGGAGCTTCGTTCTCAACATAGGAGGTAGTTACAACGCTGGCAGACCAACACGTTCACTCTATCACTTCAAGCTTCTCATCTACTTAGTCGAAGAGATCGGATTCCACCTAGCGCAGGAGTTGTATTGGTACAACCCGGCCAAGATGCCGATGCCGGCCGAATGGGTCACTGTCCGGCGCATTCGCGTGAAGGACTCGGTGGAGCATATATGGTGGCTCGCCAAGACGCCTTGGCCGAAGGCCGACAACCGGAATGTGCTCCGGCCCTACAGTGCCGACATGATCCGGCTCAATCAGCGAAAAATCCGACGAACTACAAGACCCTCTGGGCACGCGATCAAGGAGTCGTTCAAGAGCGTCTCGCCGGGTGGTTCGATCACGTCGAATGTTGTTGATGACGGTACGCCGTCCGATTTCTTAGTATTCGGGAACAACGCCGCAAACGACCGCTACACGAAGCGTTGCAAGGATGCCGGCATGAAACGCCATCCGGCACGATTCCCCGCGACGTTGCCGGAATTCTTCATCAGACTCCTAACAGACGAGGATGATCTCGTCGTCGATCCTTTTGCGGGCTCCAACACGACAGGGATGGTGGCGGAGAAGTTGGGCCGGAAATGGCTGGCGATTGAGAAAGTTGAGGAGTACTTGAGGGCGAGTCAGTACAGGTTTGACGATCCTCGTCTCAACAGAGATTCTTGACTGCGGTCGCCAATTGCTCATGTCTGATCAATCAGCAAAGCCACGCAATCGCCTCGGCGGGATTATTCATACCTACCAAGCGTACGACCCCAAGAACTTTCCGCCGCCGACGGCTGAGCCGCCGGACATGGTTTCCTCGGCCTTTGAGCACATGCTCATGTTCGGGAACATGCGCCGATTGACGGAAGAGGAGTTGGCGCGGGCGATTCACCTCGACCCCAGTCAGATCAGAGGGTTCGGGCCGAGCATCGACGCGCTGATCGCGATGCTCCTGGAGCGCAAGCGCAAGATCCTCGCAACCTACGAAACCGAGCGGGTGCAGGAACGCGCCCGCCGAGCGTATGTCGATCTTGGTCGTGATATGCAGCCGCCCGATTCACTCGTCAAGACCTTTGATCGAGAGTTCGAGACTGAGCAACTTCGTGACCTTGAAGCGCTGTGGTATCGGGTTGAGGACGAACAGTCTCCGTTCGCGCGTCAACTACTGCACCTAGTCCAGCGGCTGGGTGAGAAATACCAGGTCGACGAACTCGCGGCGAAATACGATTTCACCGGCCACACGCCGATGACTGTGCCCGAAGCGCTGGCGATCAAGGAAGAGCTCGAGATGATCGACCGGCTGCTCGAACAGCTCCGTGAGGCGAGAGATACGGCGCAGATCGGCGTCATAGATATGGAAGCGCTCGCCGAGTTCGCCGAGCCGGGTGATATCGAACAGTTGGAATCGCTTCAACAACAGATTCAGGATTACGTGCGCGAAATGGCCGAGCGCCAAGGACTCGAGTTCACGCGCGAGGGGTATCAACTCACGCCCAAGGCGTTTCGCCTTTTCCAGTCGAGAATCTTGGAGCAGATCTTCGAGGACCTCCAATCGGCGCGCAGCGGCCGACACGCCGGCCCCGTCGTTGGCGAGGGCGCAGTCGAGCTGCCTTCAACCAAGGCGTACGAGTTCGGTGACTCCCCCGCTCACATGGATATTCCCCAGTCAATGATGAACGCGATGGTCCGTACCGGTACTGGCTTACCGATCCAGCTCAAGCCCGAGGATATAGAGATTCATCACACGCGCAACACGCCGAAGTGCGCGACCGTGGTCGTGATGGATATGAGCGGCTCGATGCGCTACGACGGGCAGTTCATCAACGCCAAGCGAATGGCGCTTGCTCTGGACGGCCTGATCCGAAGCGAATACCCCGGTGATTTCCTGCAATTCGTCGAGATGTACACGTTCGCCAAGCCGCGACACATCTCCGAGCTTCCGGCGCTGATGCCTAAGCCGGTGACGGTTTTCGACTCCATTGTGCGGCTGCGCGCGGACATGAGTGACGATCGCATCAGTGAGTTCGACATTCCGCCGCACTTTACGAACATCCAGCACGGCCTTCAGATCGCACGCCAGTTCCTCGTCGCCCAAGACACACCGAACCGGCAGATCATTCTCATCACCGACGGATTGCCGACCGCTCACTTTGAAGGCGAGCAGCTCTTCTTGCTCTACCCGCCTGATCCGCGCACTGAGATGGCGACCATGCGCGAAGCGCAGCGTTGTGCCCGGGAAGGCGTCACCATCAACGTCTTTCTACTTCCAAACTGGGGCCAGACTCACGATGACATCCAGTTCGCCCATCGTATGGTTGAGGCGACCGAAGGCCGTGTCTTCTTCACCGGCGGCAATGACCTGGATCGCTACGTTGTATGGGACTACGTCAAGCGCCGGCGCAAGATCATCGGGTAAGGGGCGACGCTTGAACTGCTGAGCGTGAGATTAGCGGATTAGCGAGCCATCGCCCCGGCTCATTGAACTAGCACTCTTGCGCGAGACTTTCTACGCTAGCGTCGAGCCGAGCGTGTTGCCGATCTCGGGTACCATGCCGATCTCACGGGTTGATTCTCAGCGGCGGGCATGATGGTTGACCACGGACTCGAATCGCGCTTGAAGGTATTTCTCGAATCGCGCTTGAAGGTATTTCTCGAATCGCGCTTGATGGTGTTGATGTTCACCGATCTCGTTGGATCGGTTGACCTCAAGATGCGCGTTGGGGCAAACGCATACGCGAATCTGATCTCGCGGCACGATTCCCTTTTCCGGCAGATCATCTCCAGCACACCGGGCGGAGAGATCCTCAAGGACACTGGCGATGGGTTCCTCGCGCGGTTTGCGACGCCGGCCGATGCCGTGGGCGCCGCCCTTCGCTTCCAATGCGCGGTTCACGTCGAGCCATGGGAACCCGAGCCGATTCGCATCTGTATTGGTGTGCACATTGGCCAAGTGGTGGAGTTGGAGAAGGAAGCAGTCACGGGCCTGCCGAAGCTCGTGGGCCTCGCCGTCGACGTCGCCGCTCGAATCATGAGCATGGCCCTTCCCAGCCAGACGTTGATGACCCGTACCGCGTTCGACGATGCACGTCAGTACGTGCTGGAGCATCCTGCGGGTAAAAAAGCGACCAGGTGCCCAAGTTGCGCTGGGTGGCGCACGGACCGTACCTGTTCAAGGGAAGCGATGAGCCGATCGAAGTTTTTGAGGTCGGGGCGAAAGGGATCGCGCCGTTGCGACCACCGCCGGATGGCGAGAAAATCCGACGGGCAATACCCGCCGGTGAGGAGGAACTCTACGGCTGGCGACCGGGCGTGGGTCTGGCGATTCCTCAGCGTGGCGACTGGGTGCTGGAGCGCAAGATCGGCGAAGGCGGTTTCGGCGAGGTCTGGCTGGCAAAGCAAGGGAAGACCGGCGTCCGCCGAGTCTTCAAGTTCTGCTTCGACGCGCAACGGTTACGCAGCTTCAAACGAGAGTTGATTTTGTTCCGATTGATGCGCGAAGCGCTCGGTGATCGACCGGACATCGCCCAGATCCGCGACATTCAGCTCAAACGTCCGCCGTTCTATTTGGAGAGCAAGTTCACTGATCGAGGCAATCTCGTACAGTGGGCCGAATCGCAAGGTGGAATTGACCGAGTGCCGCTCGCCAGGCGCCTGGATCTTGTGATCAGGGTGTGCGGCGCGGCGGCCGCAGCGCATTCGATCGGGATTCTGCATAAGGATATCAGGCCTTCGATCATCCTTATCTATTACACCGAGACCGACGAACCGAGACCGCGCCTGTCCGACTTCGGAATCGGTGTCCTGACGGATCGATCGCAGCTGGAGCGGCGCAATATCACCATGACGGGTATGACCCAAACGTCTACCAGCGGCGACGAGTCCGACCAGATGGGCGCGGGAATGTACGCCCCGCCGGAGAGTTTGGCCCATCGGCCGTTCACGATCCAAGGCGACATCTACGCACTGGGGGTTCTGCTCTATCAAATGATCGTCGGGGATTTGGCTCGGCCGCTGGCCCAAGGTTGGGAAGCGGATGTTCCAGATCCGCTGCAGCGTGACGACATTGCTTGCTGTGTCGCGGGACGGCCTGAGCAACGTTTGGCAAGTGCCCAGGAGCTTGCCCGGCGCCTTTCAACGCTGCACTCGCGCCGCAAGGCAAGGCGGCAGCGCACCGTATTGCGTACCCTGGCGGGGCGAGTGTGATCCTCCTGATCGTGCTGATTCCAACCGCGATCGTCGGTGGTCTTCTTGCCTACGATCGTGACCTTGGTCAGCCCAACGCCGACGAGCGTCTGGATGAACTGCAGCGCGCGCAGGTCGTCAACGAGTTTCTGACCGACAGTTTGCTTGCAGCGGTCGCGCGCTCGACACAAACGGACAACGCCCAAGATGACTCAATGCGCGACATGCTGGATGTTGCTTCCGTACGAATCGATCAGGCTTCGAAGCTCGGCGGAACGTTCCACGAGCAGCCGCTGGTGGAAGCGTCGATCCGCGCGACGTTGAGGATCGCCTATTGGAAGCTCGGTGAGGATCTGTTGGCAAGGCGGCATCTTGACCGGGCCCGCTCGCTTTGGCGCCGCGAGTTAGGCGCCGACGATCCCCCAGCGCTCAGCCCCGCCATGCAACAGGCTCTGGCCGAGTACGAGGCTCTGCAGAAGCGCGACGCGCCCTAATCGTAAGTGTCCTGAGCAGTGTCGGTCCGAACCAGCTGGGTTGAGGCGACGGCCGGCTGGTGGGCCTCGCTAGGCTCCCACCGACACGGTATGAGCCGATCAGGGTCGCAAGCCGGTATACTGGCGGCTCAGAAGACTGCAGAAGGAAGGACGGAGCAATGGACGAGTCTAAGAACTCCGCTGGTCCGGAAGGCGTGACCAGCGATGAGCCGGGGGGTGTCCGGCAACCGGCGTGGGACGTCGCCGGCACGGTGTCGCTGGATCTCGGCAAGCGCTTCGGGCAACTCATCGGCCGGTACAAAGTCGTTCGCGTCCTCGGCGAAGGCGGCATGGGCTCCGTCTTTCTCGCCGAGCAGGACAAGCCCACCCGACTTGTCGCCCTGAAGGTCATTCGCCCCGGCGTGGCCTCGGCCAACCTGCTGCGACGCTTCGAGCATGAAGCGCAGGTGCTGGGACGACTGCAACATCCCGGCATCGCGCAAATCTACGAAGCGGGAACCGCCGATACCGGCGAAGGCGCCCAGCCGTACTTCGTCATGGAGTATGTCCGCGGTCGATCATTGATGGAGTATGCCCAAGGTTCACAGTTAGGCACCCGCCAGCGCCTGGAATTGCTCGCCAAGATATGTGACGCCGTCCAGCACGCCCACCAAAAAGGGATCATCCATCGCGATCTGAAGCCGGGCAATATTCTCGTCACCGAAGAGGGTCAACCCAAGATTCTCGACTTCGGCGTGGCCCGCGCTACCGACGCCGACATTCAAGCCACCACCATACAGACCGATGTGGGCCAACTGGTAGGCACCATCCCCTACATGAGTCCCGAACAAGCCGGCGGCGACGTGACCGAACTGGATACCCGAAGCGATGTGTATGCACTCGGCGTGTTGGGGTACGAGTTATTGGCGGGGCGTCTTCCCTATGACCTGAGCAAGAAGATGATCCACGAAGCGGTTCGTGTGATCCGCGAGGACGATCCCACGCCGCTGAGTTCGATCGACCGGGTGTTTCGGGGCGATGTGGAGACGATCATCGCCAAGGCGCTTCAGAAGGAGCGGACACGGCGTTATCAAAACGCCAGTGATCTGGCCGGCGACATTCGCCGCTACCTGACCGATCAGCCGATCGTGGCCCGCCCGCCGAGTGTTGGCTATCAGCTGAGCAAGTTCACGAAGCGCAACAAGGCATTGGTCGCCGGGGTGGCGGCCGTGTTTATCGTGTTGGTAGGGGGGATTGTCGTCACCAGCGCGGCCCTTGCCCGCGAAGCGGAGCAGCATCGCCTCGCCCAATCGCTTCGACAGGTCGCCGAGAACCGGCGAATCGAGGCTGAGAAGGCTCGCGATGCGGAAGCCGAAGCGCGGGCGGAAGCCCAACAGCGACAACAAGAGGCTGAGATCGCCCGCGAGGAGGCACGCCGCGAGGCCGCTAAGGCAGAAGCCGTCAACCGCTTCCTCACCCACGAGCTCCTCGCAGCCCCGGACCCCGAACACACCCATGGACGCAAGGTTACCGTCCAAGAGGTCCTTGACAACGCCGCCAAGGCTATCGATACCGCATTCACCGGCGATCCCAACGTCGAGGCAAGCGTTCGCCACACCATGGGGGTCACCTACGCCGGCCTTGGGCTGTACGAAGATGCCCAGACCCAGTTTGAACGGGCCCTCCAACTCTTTCGGGGAACGCGCGGCCATGAAAACCCAGACACCCTCACCACCATGAACGACCTCGCGATAGTCCTCAAACAGCAATCTAAGCTCACGGAGGCCGAGTCGCTCTACCGAACAGCATTGGAGACGCTGCGCCGTGTCCTGAGCGAAAACCACCCCGATACGCTCAACACTATGAACAACCTCGCGCTTCTACTCTCCGATCAAGGAAAGCTCGAAGAAGCGGAACAACTCATGCGCACAACCTTGCAGATGCAACGCCGGGTGCTGGACCCTGACGACGTCAGGATCGCACATTCCATGGAGAACCTCGCCTTTATCCTTGAACGGAAGGATCAACTTGAAGAGGCCGAGGAGCTCTTGGGCGAGGCAATGCGCGTCTACGAAAGTATTGGCGGGCCTGAAAGCCCGCTGGTGCTGGGCGCAATGAACAATTACGCGGCTTTGCTTGTGCAACGCGGCAAGCTCTCTGAAGCTGAGACCATTCGTCGAAAACTCATCGACGTCCAGACCCGAATTCTGGGCCCGCTGCACCCGGACACGCTGACGTCACTCAACAATCTCGCCTTCCTGCTCAACCGACAAACGAAGCTCAATGAGGCGGAAGAGCTCTACCGACAAGTCGTGCAAGTGTCCACCGAGGTCCTGGGTCAGGAGCACCGCCACACACTCATGTCGATGTGTAGCCTCGGGATCGTGCTTCGCAGGCAGGACAAGGTGCCCGAGGCCGCGCAAACCCTCGCCCACGCACTCAAAATCTTCCAAAACAACAACGTCCGGGACAGCATCCTCGGCGCCGTGATCAAACAAGAATACGGAAAGTGCCTCGCCAAGATGGCGCGATACGACCAGGCCGAACCCTACCTTATCGATAGCATCGAAGAGCTGACCGCATCGGCGGGGCCAAGACACCGCCGAACGAGATCTGGGATCAAAGCGCTAATCGACCTCTACGATGCCTGGGGCAAGCCGGAGAAAGCGGCCGAGTGGCGCGCGAAGCTCGAAGAGAGCCATGAGCCATAAGCCATAAGCCATGAGCCATGAGGTATGAGTGAGGCTCGGAGAAGACGCGGGGATTCCTAGGCCCCGACTTGTAGCAGCTTCTGAGTCAGTTGGGCGAAGTTCCGCGCTGCGGCTTTGAGTGAATGGCGGGTCTGGGCGCGAGCTTCGGCTGCAACGCCCAACCGCTGGGCCAATCCAGGTTCCGACCACAATCGATCAATCGCACCCTTGAGCGATTCATCATCGCAGTGCGGCGTGACGAAACCGGTCTCGCCGTCGATGATGTGCTCGGCGACGTCCAGGCATTTCGTCGAGACGATCGTTGTGCGCAGGAACATCGCGTGGATGATCGTCGTGTAATCCCATACATCGGGTCGAAATGAACGGCACTTGCCCCATCAGGGGCACACTGGCGGCGAGGTGATTGACGAGCCACAACGAGGACCCGACCTCATTCTGGCAGCCTGCGCGGGATAGGCCGGTCCTGTAAGACTCGCCTTGGCCGCGGGGCGAAGGCTCGGTTCAGGCCCCAGGGGGCATGGCCGAGAAAAACTAGGCTGAGCCTTGCGTTTTCTCAATCGGCGGATCGTGTATGCGGATTCTGCTCACAGGGCCGACCGGTCAGATCGGAAGCGAACTGCGCCGAGCCTTACCCGCGCTCGGGGAGGTGATCGCCGTCGATCGCGCGCAGATGGACCTGACCGATCCAAAAGGTATACGCAAGATGATGCGATCGATCGGGCCCGACTTGGTGGTCAATGCCGCGGGCTATACGGATGTCGATTGCGCGGAACGTGAGGAGGAGCTGGCGCACCGCATCAATGCAACCGCCCCGGGTATCCTCGCCCAAGAGGCGAGTCGGCTCGGCTCCGCGATCATTCATTATTCCACCGACTACGTGTTCAACGGGCGCGCGACGAGCCCGTACACGCCAAAGGACGAGCCCGATCCGATCAACGCCTACGGTCGAACGAAACTGGCCGGTGAGAAGGCGGTGTCGGCCTCCGGCTGCGCATCGTTGATCATCCGCACGAGCTGGGTCTATGGCCTGCGAGGATCGAACTTCCTCTCGTGATTCTCGAGCAGGCCCCGATCAAGCGCGAGCTGCGCGTCGTTAACGATCAGTTCGGATGTCCTACGTGGAGTCGAACGGTTGCGCGAGCGACGGCACAAGTCATCGCCCGAGCGCTGGTTCGCCAGGGGCAGGCGTGGTCGTTCTCGAACGCAGGTGGAATCTACCATCTCGCCTGTCAGGGTGTAACGAGCAGATTCGGGTTGGCCCGGCGGATAGTCGAGCTCGCCGAAATATCGCCTGAACCGACAGTTATTCCCGTGCCCACCCAGGCACGCTCCGCCGAAGCCGATCGTCCTCGGTTCTCAGCGCTTTGTTGTGATAGCACGGTCAGGCAATTCGAGATCGAGCTACCGCACTGGGAGGCGGCGCTCGAAGCAGCGCTGTGTTGCAAAGACCGTAATAAGCCGCACACTGCCTGCACGAATTGGGAGGCAGGATCATGACGCTGCTGAGTCGATTGCGCAAACGGCAGCAACAAGGAGAGACGACTCAGGTCGCGATCGTCGGAGCGGGTCTCATCGGGCGCGGCATCGTTCGACAGATCGACCTCACGCCGGGTATGCGATCTGCGCTGATTGTGAATCGAACTGTCCAACGAGCGGTGGATGCCTACATTGCCTGCGGTCACCAGGCTGACGACATCATTGTGAGTAACGACGTGGAAGCGCTGCAAGAGGCTATTTGGTCCGCAAAGCCTGCCGTGACGGACCAGTTGGGTGTCGTCGCAGATCTTCCGGAACTGGGCGTTGTGGTCGAGGCGACCGGCGCCGTGCAATACGGCGCGGAAGTTGCCCTGTGCGCTATTCGCAACCAAAAGCACGTGGTGATGATGAATGCGGAGACCGATGCCACGGTCGGGCCGCGGCTCAAGCAACTGGCCGATGAAGCCGGCGTTGTCTACACGAATTCCGACGGCGATCAGCCGGGCGTGCTCAAACGACTGGTGGATTACGTTGACGGGATCGGGTTGGAGGTTGTCGCCGCGGTGAACTGCAAGGGTTTTCTCGACGCCTATGCCACGCCGGACTCCATCCGCCCCTGGGCTCAACGACAGAACACGAGCCTGCCCATGACCACCGCCTTCACGGACGGGACGAAGATGAACATCGAGAACGCGGTGCTCGCCAACGCCACGGGTCTTGTGCCCCAGGTGCGCGGGATGCACGGCGTGACGACGGAGCTGGCCACGGCGCTCGACGACTGCCTGGCCGTGTTCGGCAACCGGGGGCTCGTCGACTACACGCTCGGCGGCGACTTCGGGGGCGGGGTCTTCGTCATCGGCTACGGCGTGGACCCGGTGATGATTCAGCCGTATATGAAATACCTCAAGATGGGCGACGGGCCGAACTATTTGTTCTACCGGCCTTATCATCTTTGTCACATGGAGACGCCGCTGTCGATCGCCGAGGCCGTGCTCGATGGTGAGCCCACGATTGCGCCTCGCCCCGAGCCGGTTGCGGAAGTGATCGCCGTCGCCAAGCGCGATCTTCGCGCTGGAGAGCGTCTCGACGGCCTTGGCGGCTACACCTGCTTCGGGCGTATCGACGAGATCGGCAATGCGGGCGGCCTGCTTCCGATCGGGCTGACCGAGAACGTCCAACTGACCCGGCCCGTTCAGAAGGACGCTCCGGTCGCGTTGGATGCCGTGGAGCTCGACGACAACTCGCTTTTGATGCGACTTCGTCGCGAACAAATGCAGTCGCCGTCAGTCAGCGCGCGCCGGGCGTAAGCTGATCCGCCAAGGCAGCGCGATCCGCGTCCGATCACGCCTGTGTAATCCGACATTTCCCACGTGACCTTCGCCCAGCCCCACCGCCGATCGGTGCGGGGGCGAGCACAAGTGTAACGCTCTCCCCCCGGAAACCCAAGTTCCTCATCGCTTGCTTCTGACCGGAATCGACGGCGACAGAGGTCCGGCGGTGACCGGCCGAGTCCTGCCCCAAGACGGCGGCCCGGAGGCCCTGTCGAGCCACTTGGGCAAGGGTGGGGACAGATTGACATCGCAGACCCCTCGTCGTTAGATAAATGGCTAAGCGTGCCTCTGGCAGACGATCCAGAGGCTTGTTATGCGGGCAGAAAACCAAAGTTCCGCCTATTATGCAGATCAATCTAATTATTGTTGGTCTGGAGAATAAACATGAAACAGTTAGCCATTTTGATCTTGGCGGTGTTTTGGCTATGCACAACGGCTCAAGCGGAAATTATTGTTGTTCCTTCGCTGGAGTGGTTGGCAGACCATTGCATTGATTCCGGGATCTATGTGGTTACTAAGGTGAAGGAGGAAGATGGGAAGAACAGTGTCAAATTGCACATGACACTGAAAAGGGGATTGAGAGGAACACCAACCAAAGAGACGGAACAAGGCTACTACAAGCGCCGCTTGAGTGAGCCCAATCGCGCCCTTGTAAAGAAGGGGGATGAGTTTCTGATCTGTTTCCAGTATTACAACACGGGAGAGAAGAGGGCAATTCAGACAATCAACCTGGACCATCCTCAGACAAGGGGTCCCTCGTTCATTGCGGCATCGTGTGAGTTGAAGCTGTTCAAGACCAAGAAGGATATCCTAAAGGTTTTCGAAGGTCGGCTGAAGTCTCATCCCAAAGGTGATCCTGTTGAGATCGGTGACTATTCGAAGGACAACAGGTTTGAATTGGGACTTCATTTAGAGCTCTTTTGGGCGGTATATGGTGGTTCCGCTTGCTATCTGAGAGTGCCAAAGAACCTTGTTGAGAAGGTGAGAACAGAATCACAACGACAGGAACTGGAGGCCAACAAAGCGCTCCAGCGGACGCACAATAACGCGCGCCGCTGAGCTTGATCGTTAGGCTGCTACTTTGTGCCGATCCGATGCCGGTGGCCCGCAGCTGAGCTCCATCGGTTACGCAGAGCCTTCCTGCCGTCCGGAGGTCTCGCTGACTCCCGGCGCGCCGGGATCCATGTCGAGGATCAACTTCTTCATCGGGCGGCGTTGGGGGATTCGATCCACCCATTGGCCGAGCATCGCCATGAAGGCGGCGAGGTTATCCGCTTCACCCAGTGGGTTCCTCGCATATTCGGTGCTTTGAGGTGCAGAGTCACTGCAATGTACACCGGTGAACGCCAGGTCTGTTGTTCAAGAACGCCGAGGTTATCTGGGGAATGCGGGGTAATACAGCGGATCTCAGAACGGTGCGTCGAACGCAGCGACGAAGTGTCTGATCTGCGGTTTACCGTGATCGGGCCAGACCACGCCGATCGCATCGAACCGAAGCGGGCGATCCCGAAACGATGGCCGCTTGGCCAGTCTCGCCGCCAGCCGGGCAAGCCGAAATTGTTTTTTTCGATCAATACTCGCTTCCGGCGGCGGCTGATCGTTCGATCGCGTCTTGACCTCGACGATAACGATCGTGCGGCCATTGGGATCGAGTACGATGAGGTCGGCTTCATCGTCGCCAATCCGGTATTTGTGGTGCAGGATGCGGTACCCGTGCCGGCGCAGCCAGCGGGCGGCGAATCGCTCGCCCTTGTCGCCCAAGGATCGGCGGCGAGCATGGAAGAGCGCTGAGAGCTTGTTCATCTCGCGTAGCGCTGAAGCGCGATCTCCAGCAGGCGGTCCGCCATGTCCTCCAGCTCATCGTAGATTCCTTCGGCGAACAACGAGCGGACGTAGCGATCCCATTCCTCGTTGTTGCGTCTCTGATGGAGCTGTTCGGCCAGTTGCCGTTGCACGGACGGCTCGAAGAGGCTGCGGGCCGGTTGACGCTCGACTTTCTGAACGTGTAGCCAGTATGTGGAATCGCGCTGCACGAACGGTTCCGTTGTCTGACCTTCGCCGAGTCCCTCAAGCCGTGCTTTGACCGCGTCGGCCACCTCGATATCGGTGATACCGCCCGACCCCATATCGAACGTGTCCCAGACCCCGCCGTTGGGTAGACCCAAATCCTCGGCAATCGCGGCGAACGCTTCGCCACTGGTGAGTCGT
>JACZXL010000230.1 GCA_022571635.1 Planctomycetota bacterium | reverse complement strand
GAATATGAGTCCGACTAGGACTTGGTCACTGAAGTGTACGCGCCTCGCGATTATCTGTTTGCATCTGTGGTTCATTTCTTCGCCTGCCCGAACCCGAACCGCTGGACGTTCTGAGCACCCACTCGCCGCCCCGCCGCCAACCTTTCACCTCACATTGTCATAAAAGGGGTCGGGAGTGCCTTGTAGAAAAGCTCCGGGTTGAGCCGACGTGAAGGGTATGAGCACCGCCTGCAAGTCACCACGGAGGGTGGCGGCGGTCGCGTTGGCCATCGGCGACAGGACGTTGCCACGGTATGGCCATCGATACAGTCGCCACGACTTTCAGCTCGCCCAACTCTTCGCCTGCCTCGTGCTGCGCAAGTTCTTCCGCACCGATTACCGCGGGATCGTTGCGATTCTCCAGGACTGGCCGCTGGTGCGTGAAAAGTTGCGACTGAACAAGACGCCGCACTTCACGACACTGCAAAAAGCCGAGCGGCGTCTACTTACCGATCCTCTGATTCGCAAGTTGCTCACCCAAACGATCGAGACGTTTCATGATCACGGACGGCGATCGATCGACGCCAGCCACACCGCGCACACCATCGAACTCGCCGCCGCCGATTCGACCGGCTTCATGCTGGATCGAGCGAGCCGGTACTTCATCACGCGTCGATCCAGAGCGCCAAACATCTATCAGACAACGCAATACCGGCGATTCGCCAAGCTTGCGATCGTCATCGACTGTGACACGCATTTGATTCTGGCCACGCACCGTGGCATGGGGCCGCGCCCCGATGTCGATCAACTCAAGCCGCTGCTGGAGAGCATGTGCACCAATGCGGTGCCCCAACGACTCGTCGCCGATGGCGGGTACGACTCGCAACACAATCATCATCTCTTGCGCGATGTATACAACATCGAATCACTTATTCCCGCGGTGCATGGACGACCGACGGATGGGTTGCCGACCAATCGGTGGCGCTACCTGATGGCGACGGCGTTCGACGAAGAAACCTACGGTCAGCGCTGGCAGGTCGAGACGGTGATGTTCATGCTCAAGCACCATCAGGGTGCGGCGCTGACGGCGCACACCTATCACACACGCAGACGCGAACTGGGACTCATGGCCGTGACCCACAACATCCCGATCCTTTGTCTCATCAAGATTTTCTGCCGGGCAATCCTGACGCCTCATCTGGTGCGGATACGATTTGCGCGCGAGTAACCATCAAGGCTGCTCCGAACCCGGCTGGCGACGAGAGCCAGCGTCGTAGAATGTTGCCGTGAAGCGCTGCTTGTTCAAGCTCGTCCTCTTCCTCGTCCTCGGCGCGATCGTCAACGTAGCCGTGGCGTGGGGATTCGCCGCCTGGTCTGCGCCTGCGAACGTAGAGTCGCCGGAATTCACATCGAGGAAGATCGCAGAGGATGAGATCGAGGGCGTGACGCGTCTGCGGGTGTTCGGCCATACTCGGGTTCACCATGGCATGTTCAGCCAGCTCATTGTTGACGGAACTATGGGGCACGTGCTTGCCACCGCATGGATCGTGCCCGGCGACAATTACAGTGAGACGCGGGCTGGCTGGCCACTGCGGACGCTGCGATGCCGGAATCTCGCGGAAATCGACATGGGGGGAAGGATGTCGATCACGATTAGCGCAAACACCGCGAACCCGATCGAAGGCGGCATCGTGTTGTCTCCATTCCCAACCGGCAGCCCGGCACAGTCGTGGCGCGCATTGCCGTATCAACCGATCTGGACGGGCGTGGTCGTCAACACGATTCTGTATGCGCCGCTGGTGTGGATTCTCACCGTGTCGTTCCTCAAGATGCGCCGAGTGATCCGCCGCAAGCGTGGCTTGTGCGTCAAATGCGCCTACGACCTGCGCGGCGACTTCTCGGCAGGTTGCCCCGAATGCGGCTGGCGACGCGCAGAGAAAGACGCACAACAAACCGGGTAGCTTGATGGTTGCGGCTCCTGTATCGACACAGTGATCCTGCGCGACATTGGCTTGTGCGGATCGTCTGTTCGACACAGCCCAGATGCCGACTGTGACGGGGCAACGCCGAGTTCACGGTGAGTCAAGCTGCGGTCGATTTGTGCCCCGCTACGCGGCCTCGTCGGCGACGGTGCGCAGATTCGGTAGATCGAAGAGGTATTGGTCAACCCGCTTACCCGCCGCCTCGAGGATGTGGACGTCGTGGTCGGCGTCCAGATCCAGCACGGGAAGCTCGCCGTTCTCGTTGCGGCATGCCTCGTCGAGAATGCGAACCACCGGCCGGCAAGGCTGTCGAAAGTTCAGCGACACGATCACGGCCTTTCGGCTGTTTGAGAGTAGGACCAACGACCCGATCGGAAACGGGGGAAGCCGGCGGATCATCAGGTATCGGACGACCGGATCGAACCAGCCGTCGAACCGCTCGCTGTTGAAGTCGCCCAGGGCCGCGACGGTGGGGTAGTTGTGATGGTTTGGATCGTTCAGCAGATTGTCGAGCACGTTGGCGGCGGCGATGATTCGACAGAAGATGTGAATGTCCGTGCTTTGCTGCGGACCGTGATGACGCCCTCTCGTGCTCAGGGCCTGGTCCGGCCAGCCCGTTCCGTCGAAACGCTGATGGTGGTTGAGCACCGCATGGCGGGCCGTGGCCGGAAACCTGGAGATGTCAAGCATCGTGCGTCCGCTGAAGACATGATCGCGATATGTCTCCAGGACGTCGGGGTCGTCCGGCGGCGCGTGAATCTCGTGATGTTGTCTGGGTCCTTGCTTCATCCCCGCCTTACCGATGTCGTGCAACATCGCCCCGAGCCCCAGCGGTACGACGTCTCTCGCATGCTCCGGAGCCAACTGCGGGCGTTGATCCACGAGATACGTTTCCATCTCCAAGCCAACGAGAACGGACAGGAACGCGACGTTGGCGCTATGCGTGAAGACGTGGCTGGGATCGGCGAGCAGTTGATGGCTCAGGTGCGCGTATTGACCGCTGCTGAGGAGTTCGAAAACGAGATCGGTGATCGTTTGACGGTACGATTGCAACTGAGCGCCCGAAAGGCTCGACACGGAGAGTCGGCTGAAATCCTTCTTCAGTTGGTTGAAAACTTCCATCCTCGCCGCCGCGAGGTTCGGTGCAACGGCGACGTCGAGATCGGCCGTCGCGTCGTGGCGAACCCAGACCTCGGTGACGCCGAGCCGTCGCAGGTTGTTGATCATTCGAGCGTCCAGGGTCACCCCGGCCCGAAGCAACTCGGTGGAGGGGCGGCGCGGATGGGGAATCGATCCTCCCATCTCCATCCCCGGTTCGAGACTGGCCACATTGCATAACAGCATGCGCGGAAACTCTTTGGCCCAAGTGAATCGTCTTGTTATTGGTCGGAACACCGGCCGGATGAGGTTAGCTGGACGGCGCTATCAATCGAAAGGATCGACCGCTTGCAGCGATCCAGTTCATGGCAACGTCTCATAATCGCCGGTCCGGGGCGCGTCGCGCTCACGACGTCGCATGTGACGCGATCGGCCACAGCATGGGCTAGCCGAAATCCAGTCTCTTGCTGTGACCGTGCATGTGGTGGGGGGGGCAACCTCCTCGATTGGGCGGCGTCCGGCCATTCGACCTAGGCTGTAGGTTGTGAGTTGGGCCGGCGTCATTCTTGGCATTGCACTGGCGGCGATTGAGCCGCTGACGGAGGACCAGCGCGTTCGCCTGGCCACGGCCTTCGATGGGCGCGATCATCAGGAAGCCGCGTTCGTCGCGCTCGTGGAGAACGTGCGCCTCTGGACGCCGGGCGTCGGCGATGCTCCGATCCGCTTGCAGCCCGACCTTACGGCGATGCTGGCCGATCCGGAGGCCTACCGCGGGTCGTTGTGTCAGATCGCCGGCCGCGTTCAACAGCAAACGCCGCTGTCCGCGCTCTACGAGGGCGTGACGGAGTGGTTCGTACGCGACGAGTCCGGTCGAGCGATCCTGGTTTATGTCGTGGGCCGGGAGGGCGACTCCATCATTTCCGATGGGCAAGCGGTCGTGCTTCACGCCCGGTTCTACAAGCGCGTCGATGCGATCGCGCGCGACGGCGTGTCTCGCAGCTATCCAGCTTTCGTTGGCGCCTTGCCCCGCCGGCCGGTCGCGGCTGAGGCGGCGCTGGGCGGCGTGCTCGTAGTTGTCATACCCGTCGCCGTTCTACTTGTCATTTTCCTACTTCTCATGCTATACGTTCGGCGAAACCGCGCTGAGCGGCGACTGAGGCTGCCGATGATCGGCGAACGACCGGAGGTGGACGAATCGCCGGCCTTACCCGATGATCCCGTTGACGCGCTGAATGAGATGCGCCGTCGCGCCGAAGCAGGCAACACATGACCGCCACGCGGATTCCAGTCAATGTTCCCGGCTCTGTCTACGACGTGATCATCGATCGGGGGTTGCTTGGGCAGTTGGGGCCGCTTGTCCACGAAGTCGCCCCGAGCCGCAGCGCGCTACTTGTGGTTGACAAGACGATCGCGTCGACGCATGGCCGAGCGGCGCTGACCTCGTTGCAGGACGCGGGCGTCGAACCGATCGTCGTCGAGCTCGTAGCGGAAGAATCGCAAAAAACGATCGAGACCGCTCAGCAAGTGTATGGCGCGATGCTCGGGGCGGGCCTTGACCGCAGTAGCCCGGTGATCGCACTGGGCGGCGGGATCATCGGCGACACGGCCGGATTTGTGGCGGCTACCTACATGCGGGGCGTGCCGCTGATTCAAGTCCCCACCACGCTGCTGGCGATGGTCGATGCGGCGATCGGGGGCAAGACGGGCGTGAACTTCCCGCTCCCCGGCGGTGGGCTTGGGAAAAACATGGTCGGCGCGTTCTGGCAGCCCAAAGCTGTTGTTGTCGATCCGCAAGTGCTTAGCACACTGAACGCCCGCGACTTCCGCTGCGGCTTGGCGGAATGTGTGAAGGGCGCGCTGATCGCCGATGCGTCGTTGCTTCAGTTCCTCTCAACCGAGGCGTCGCGTATCCTCGCGCTCGATCAGGATGTGCTCAGAACGCTGATCGAACGCTGCGTGCGGATCAAGGCCGAGATCGTGGCCGCCGATGAACGTGAGTCCGGGCGCCGGGCTCTGCTGAACCTAGGTCACACCTTCGCCCACGCCATCGAGTCGATTTCGGAATTGAACGTGCGCCACGGCGAGGCGGTGTCCATCGGTTTGATGGCGGCGGCACATTGCGCCGTAAAGACCAGCCGACTCACCGCTGATCAGCACAACCACATCGAGCAGGTGCTCGCAACCTTTGGCCTACCGATTCGTTTACCGAGCCCGGTTGATGAAAAGCGCCTGCTCGCGGCGATGCGTTATGACAAGAAGGCGACGCCGGGCCGAACGCAGCTGATTCTGCCGACGGGCGTGGGCGGTGCGGAGCTTGTCGGGGACGTGCCGGTGGAAGTGGTGGCGGTGGGCTGGGCCGGCGTCGGGGCGTCGGTTGTTCCCACGGCATGAGCCGTCTACCCTGCCGCTCGCATGGATTCCGCGCTCCAGCAACGACAAAGCCTTTCGCCATCAAGATGGTTCAACACGACGCTGGTCGTGTGCACGATCACGGCGATCATATGGCTGTTGGCGGCGCGGGTGTTCGGACCCTCCGATGCGTGGGACCAAACGCAGCCCCGGACCATGGCCTACACCACGGACATCATCGCCAACGGGCGATGGATCCTGCCCGTGGAACGAGGCGCGTATCCGGCGACCAAGCCGCCGCTGTACAACTGGCTCGCCGTCCCCATGGTGAAGCTGATGGGTTTCTCAAGCGATCTGGCCCACAAGTCACCGAGCGTCGTGTCGCTGCTGTTGTGCTGGCTGATCGTGGTGCGGCTTGGTCGGCGGCTTGACGGCGATCGTTTCGGCGCCCTCGGCTGGCTCGCGGGATTGATGGTTGTTGCCAACTACACCTTCTTCAAGCTTGGCTACCTCGCCCGGCCGGACATGCTCCTGACGCTGTGGCTCACGCTGGGGTGGGTCGCGGCGACGACGCTGCTGCTCACGCCCGATCAGGACCTTCGTGGCCGGCGCGGCTTCCTGCTGCGGATCGCGTTTTGGGGGGCGGTGGTCCTGGCGGCGCTGACAAAGGGTCCGCCGGCGATCGTCCTCCCTTTCTATGCGTTCGTTGCCTC
>JACZXL010000229.1 GCA_022571635.1 Planctomycetota bacterium | reverse complement strand
GCGCACGCGCCGCTTGGCGCCGCGCTCCGGCACGCAAGTCGCTCGCGATGTTGGCGTTGCCGCTATCCATAGGTACGCGCACATCATAGTCGCCAGCGCTACGGCCGGCAGGTTCGGCTTACCGGACGACTTCCTCGACGATGTCGCTCCGGGGGCGCTCCGGGGGCCGGGGGCGCTCCGGGGGCTGTCGATGCCTTTGCCTACTTCCGCTGCCTGTACAGTGACGGATCAACCACGGCCAGCATCGCCTCACGATCAAGGCTCACCCCAAGGAACCCGATAACCACGTCCACCACGGGGGCGGGCTCCGCGACGAGCGCGTTGTAGTCGACCATGTGTACTTGGATGTCAGGCTGTTGCGCCATCCAGCCCTGCACCTTGTCGACCTGCTGTTGGTACGCCCTGACCAACTGCTCGGTGGTGAGATTGGCCCCCGTCGTTCCGCGCCGCTCGAGCATCACCGCCTGTGATCGGACGACCTCCGCGAGATTGCGCTGCATGAAGATAATGCGGTACGCTCGGTCCCCGGGCAGGTCGTACAGCAGGGCGTGGATGACCTTGACGGCACGCCCGGGCGCTTCATCCAGCCACGACTGATCTCGCTTTGTGCCCTTGACCGCCTCCAGCTCGTAGTAGCCGCGCGGGTTGTCGTCATCGTGCGCACGGATGTGATCCGTCAGCGGCGGAATGCCGCCCGCCTCGAGCATCTGCATCATCAGCGAGGTGCCGGAGCGAGGCAGACCCGAGACAATCGTAATAGCAGCGGTGTCGGTCGGCATCGGTGCGGTCCGGCGGCATGGTATGCAACGCCTCAATGGGCCGCGCCGAATCGACCGGCCACAGCGAATCCCCAGGCCAAGTGCGTCGGCCGGCAATTGGTGAACGGTGCAGCTGCGCCGGAAGGCGGAATCTCTTGCATTTTTAGATTGCGGCCAGACCCGTCGGTGGTAAGCTCAAAGGAGCGCCTGAGGTCCAGGAGACAACCAATGACCATCATGGCTACCGGCGCTGCGGCAGTTGCCGGCATCGCGATTACGACGAGCGTCTTTGCCTATCCGTGCGCCGCCAAGGCACCGGCCGCCGATCCGGACGTCACCGCCGCCGACACCCGGTCGCAGCCCACTGGCACAGAACGAGGGCTGCCGGTGCCTCTGGATTGTGGTTTCAAGGGACCTGGATACTGGGAGAGAGAGATTCGCGAGGCAGTATCGCGAGGCGAGATCGCCGATCCGAAAACGCGCCCGCTCCCTGAGTTGCCGCCGTCACCGCTGCAACTCACCGGTCCCGGGCAATGCCTCACCCCCGAGCACATCTTCCTGCATGAGGATACCAACCAGCTTCTACTGACCAATTTCTCCAGTGCCCAGCTGATTGACATGATGGTCGTTGCCGCCAACAACGTGCTGGCAACCTATGGCGACGATTACGATTTCATCGGCTTCTGGGTCAATTTCCAGACGCATCACGAGATCGGCACTGCGTTTTACAAGCTCATCTCCAACGACGTGCAAGGGATCGGCAACGTCGGTGCACCCGTTGGCCAAGGGCCGATCTTCGATCTGCATCGGGACCTCGGCCTGGCGGGCGAACGGATGCAGGGAATGGTCATGATGTGGGACATCAACCACAGCTACTGGCAACCTGGCGACGGCGGAAACGCCGCGTTCACCCGTCTGGTACTGGGGCAGGAGTTTGAGCATCGGTTCGCGCTGTTCCTGCCTGACCTGCTCGATGGTCGCGTGCTCCAAGGCACCAGCGGCTGCGGGCGCGTCTTCCATTGGAACTGGAAAGTGGATGGCCAGGGTTCCGCAATGGAAATCTCCGAATGGATCGGATCGAATCCTGCGGAGCGGGTCGGGAGTTCCATCGCCTTCAATACCGACACCGGCGGCGTCTTTGGCTATACCGACCTGTACCTGATGGGATACGTCTCGCCACAGGAGATGGACGCCGGCAATAGCGAGCTGCGGTTCATGGATGACAGCAACTGCAGCCCGAGTTATTTCGGGCCCATCTCCAAGTTCGCATCGTCTGACATCATCGCCTCGGCGGGCGAGCGCATTCCGTCCTCCAAAGACAGTCAAAAAGATTTTCGTACCGCCTGGATCATGATCCACCTTCCCGGCGCGCCGCCCACGGATCCTCAGTTGGACAAGGCGGTGGCGATCCTCCAGCAGCACACGCTCGACTGGCACTTCAGCACGCTGAACCGGGGGACCATGGACAACGCCTTGTTCCCGGACTGCAACTGCAACGGGATACCTGATGCCGATGACATCGCTGGAGGCAACAGCGACGACAACAACAACAACGGCATCCCCGACGAATGCGAGTGCCTCGGGGACCTCGACGACAGCGGCGACGTTGGCGTCAAGGATCTGCTCTTCTTGCTAGGCGCCTGGGGGTCGTGCGATCCGCCGCCCGATTCCTGCCTGGCGGACCTGGACGGCAACGGCGAGGTCGGCGTGAAGGATCTACTCATCTTGCTGGGCAACTGGGGGCTGTGTCCGTGAAGAAGACATCAAGACACCAAGCGGGGGAGTTTCGCCGGCGGGCTTGACCCGCCGGGGGGACTGGAGCGACGTGCCGCTTCGCCAATGGCATCGTGGCATCGAAGGGAAAAAGAAGGCACGAGCGGTAGGTGAATACCTCGAGACGCAGGCCTACAGGCCTCGGGCTCTTCTCCTCGTTCGTTACCGCCTCCCCGACGCCATCCGCGTGGCCTCAGGCAAACGGCGCAATCGCAACATACTGAACAAGCCGAATGCCGGGCCGATCGCGAGCACCGTGAACACCCACGCCCAGCCGAGAAGTTCTTGCAGCGGAAGCACGAGCCGAATTGTCACGACGGTCAGCAGGAACCCAAGGCATGTCTGCATCGTCAGTGCCGTTCCGACGTACCGCGGGTCGGTCAGCTCGGTCACCGCCGCGCTGAATTGTGCGCTATCCGCCACGACCGCAAACCCCCACACCAAACACAGCGCCGTCAACAGCGCCGGCTGATGGAAGAAGAAGCCGCAAAGTAGCGCGCATCCGCCGGACACCGCCAAGCTCCAGCTCGTGACGATGGTTCGCCCAATTCGATCTGCCAGGACACCGGCAATGATACAGCCGATCGCACCGGTTCCGATCACCGCAAACCCGGCAAGTTGCGCTGATTGCAAGCTCAATCCGGCCGCATCGTAGCTTACGATCAGTAGCGCCGGCACCCATACCCACATTGCATACAGCTCCCACATGTGCCCGAGATAACCGAAGTTGGCCAGCCGGGTCGGCGCATGCCGAAACGCCCGCCCCGCAAAACGCCAATTGAACGGCGCGACCGGGGCTGCGTACGGCCCGTTTCGGATGGCCAGCGCAGCAATGAGCGCGGCTGCGAGCGCCAGGCCTGAAGTAACCAACAACACACCACGCCATGCCGGCGCCGCGCCATCACCGTGGTCGTAGAGGGCGTTGATCAGATGCGGCGTGGCCGTGCCAAGTGTAATCGCGCCGATCAGCAGACCGATCCCCAAACCTCGATCAGTGCGGCACCATGAAACGACGAGTTTCATAGCCGGCGGATACACGCCGGCCATGGCTATACCCGTGACAAAGCGACATGCCAACGCTAGACCCGGTCCGTCGGCGGCCAAGGCGATTAGTGCGTTCGCCGTCGCTCCAATCACCGCGCTGACTGCAAACAAATAACGCGCCGAGATCCGATCCGCAAGATTGAGGACCGCACTGAACAACGCGCCGACCACAAACCCCAATTGCACGGTCATGGTCATCCACGATTGTTGGGAATCACTCAAGTTCCATTGTTCGGTAAGCTGAGGTATTACAGACGTGGCTGAGAGCCACAGCGACATGGCCATAAGCTCCGCCACAGCCAGCAACCAAAGGTTGCGCCATTTGCCGACCAACGAAATCGCGGGTTGGACCACTTCCGGGGGCGGGGTTACTTCCGGGGGCATAGACGGGGATCCTACCAGCGGCCCGCAAGCCCGGCCGCCGGCGGGTGACCGCAGCGACGCGCACGATCCAAAGCCCACCTGCGCTGAACCCATTCTCCACAGCGTTGAGCGCTATGAAACAACCCCCCGCAAGGGCAAGGGGTTGGTGGGGATAGGCGATACAGGACTCGAACCTGTGACCTCGCGGGTGTGATCCGCGCGCTCTAGCCAACTGAGCTAATCGCCCGAGGGCCTGAGTATATCCCATCACGCCCCGCGCGGCAGCGGCCCGAGACAGTCAGGGGAACTGGATCGCAGCATCGGCGGGGCGCTGAATGATCTCACTAACGTGTTTCGCCAGCGCGCTGACCGCATCCTGGCGAGCCGGCGCCAACGGGCGATACCCGGGGGAATCGGGGCCCGCGATCCGCGACCAAGCGGGCTGGTTCCGCGCCTGCTGCAACGTCACCGGGAGCTTCGGAGCCGACACCGTGGGCAGATTCAATCGACGCGGTTGGTCCATCGACACCGGCTGTTGCGCCGCATGCCCGCGCCGCAGCAAGGCGCGGGTCAGCATGATTTGGCGCGTACCCAGGAGGCGCAGCGTTGCATCATCGATGCGCAACTCCGTCTCACCTTGGGCGCGGCGCATCAGACGCCGGCCATGCGATCGTCCCGCCCCGATCACCCCACCGACCGCGGCGCCGATCGCGGTCAGTGCCCCGAGACTCGCCCCGGCCGTCATCATCTCCAGCACGAATCCGATCGCCGCTCCCGTCGCCGCCCCGCCCCCTGCCTTGATCCCAAACTGCTTGAGCGCTTCGGGCGCGAACAGATCCAACCCCCACTTCCCGTCCTCGATCGGAATCGCCTCCGAATCGCAATCGCCCGAGCTGAATCGATGTACTTCCAGGAGTTGATCCACGCACCGCTGCTCGCGCGCACACACGTCATTGCGAAGCCTTTTGAGCGCGGCCTCGGCTTGGCCCGCATCGCCCATCGGCACGAACATTGCGTACGCAGCGGCGTCGATCAGCAGATCGGAGACGAGATCAGCGGAGGCCTTGATGACCGCTACCCGCTGGCGGCGGCGATCCTCGATCAACGTATTGAGCGTGGCCTCGTGCGCATCGAGCAGCGTTCGCATCTTCTCATACAGCCGTTGCTCGCAGACCTCATCGAACACCACGGTGTCGAACTCGGCCACGGCATGCATGTTCACACGGGACAAATGCTCACGCCACAGACTCACCTTCGCATCGTCGAACGCGGTGAAGTTCAGCACCGGCACGATCGGCGTGGCGCAGCGCCCAAGGATCTCCAACTCGTCACGGTGCTTGCCCAGCACACGATCGCGGGCATCGATCACGTACAGCGCGACGTCGCTTACCAGCACTTGACGAAGCGCCTTGGCTTCCTGGGCAAAGTCGGATTCGGCCTTGGGGCTGTCCAGGAATTGTATCACAAGCTCGATACCATCGGCACGCCGACCACCGGCCAGACCGTCAAGATGCTCCAGAAGCCCGATGGAATCTTCAAGGCCGGGCGTATCGTAGAGCGCCATCACCTTGCGGCCGTTTGCAAGCACGGCCGCGCCCTCGACGTGTCGCGTGGTGGCGGGGTGAAGGGAGACTTCGCCGAAGCCGGCGTCGCGCATCAATGTTCTCATAAGCGAAGTCTTGCCGGTGTTGGTGTGCCCGACGACGGCGACGGTTAGCACGGAGTCGCTCACAGCGGCGCCTCCTTCGCCAGCGCCAGGTCCAGGCGGTGGCGCAGGTCGTCGAGCCACCGTCGCGCGGCGTCAAGCGCATCAACGTCAATGGCAGCGTCCTGGGCGATCGCTTGATCGAGAATGCGGGTAATGGCGACCTCATCACGGCCTTGCAGCTCCAACAAAAGCGCAAAGAGCGCCGCCGCCCGAAGGGCATTCCCTCGCGCAGCCGAATCCGTTGTTTCACCGTCCGCGGCCTCGGCGTCCACCGACTTGACCGCTCTGGTCGCCGTGGCGACAGCGGCGCCGATCGCGGTCCACATCGGCAATGCGGCGATAGCGACCGGTGAGAGCAGCGTGGCGGCGGCAACGCATCCAAGCGCCCCGGCCAGCGCACCGCACGCCATCCAGCGGGCATCGACGCGAAGCCGCGGCGGCAAAAGGTTCGTGACGCGCTGCGCGCCGGCGCGAAGCG
>JACZXL010000228.1 GCA_022571635.1 Planctomycetota bacterium | reverse complement strand
TCATCGAGAACTGTTCGCGCGCATCCCGATTGCGCTGCGACTTGGGGATAATGGCGGGGCGTACTTCGATGCGGGGGCGGGGCGCGTATTCGGTCAGCACCAAAGCGACGCCGGCCCCAAGGTCGATGGATGAGCCGATCTCCATCGGCTGAAGACGAATCTCTTGACCCGCGAACGACGTCATCAACCGAAGCGACGATTCTTCCGGCCCGCCGACCAACGTCATCGGCGCTGGGCCGTGACCCGGGGCGTAGGCCATGACGATCCGCTCATCCAGCGGCAACGTCTCCATGTGCCCCGTTTGGGCATCGACATCGAGCGACATATCGCGCGTTCGGCTAGGGTCATCACACACCCAGCGCAGGAACGCGCTATCCGGCGTGTTGATTTCGACGGCCGCCACGGAGATCACGTCGCCGTTCTCCAATACCAGGCCGTCCTGGAGGAACCGGACACGATAACTGAACTCTGAACCCTCAATTGGAATGAACGGCGTGTCAGGATCGCCTGATACAAGCTGCGTCACTGGCTCGGTTATTTCAATGGACGCCTGCGGAACGCTGATCGTCAGCGCCGGCGGCTGCACCTCCATGATCGTGTCCAATTGCTCCTCGGTCATAATCCATTGGAACACAAGATTGCCTTCAAGCGCGCTGTTGTTATTCGGATCGAGCGCGACCAATTCCGCGCGGGATGTACGCCCATCGGATGATCGAAGCACGACGACCGCTGTGGGATCAAGGACATTGCCGCCGGGCGAGCGGCGCTGATCCATAAACGCATATCGCAGGTAGCTCGTAATGCGAACGTCGATATTGTGATACGGATCGTCTGTGATCGGCTCAACGAGGATATCCAATGGATTGGGGCGCGGGCCGGCCATATCCGGCGGCAGCCACACGTGTGAGCGGTCGGCGAAGTAGTCGTTATAACGGGGTAAGCCTTCGATCGGCCGTTGCACCCACTCGCTCGATCCCTGCTCGCGCAGATACAGCGCCCAACTGTCGACAACGTGGAAGTACTTCTGCGGCTGATAGTCAAGCGAAAGCGTGATGTCTTCGTTGACCAACGGCTTGCCCAGCACCTTCACGGCTCTTGCCATCGGTTGCTCAGGGTTGTCAGTGCGAACCATATCCTCGGTGTATTGCGGGTAGCCAGCCAAGAGTTGACGGACGAAAACATCCTGTCCATCCTGGACGGTGACACTGATGGCATAGGCGCGCTTCCCCGCATCATCGCCGGAGAGAATCTCCCAGCTCGGATCGATCTCGCTGATCTGGAAAGCATAGATGCGATCAGCTGTCTGCACAGTCGTGGAATTGCCCGGCACCGCGGGCAGACGAACCGGGGCAGCGCCGGGGACTTGGATCACAACGGTTCGCCGCAAGATCGGCGCCTGGCCTTCGACTTTCGTCCCGAAATACCACACGCTCCCGATCGCCAGAATAATGATGCCGGTATGGATCATCCAGACGCCGTAGTTGATCACCTTGAAGGGGATGCGCCGGAGCGTGGTCACGACAAGGGTCAGGCAGATGAGCGCGATCAGCGTCTTGAACGGCCACCAGTGGAACCACTCGAACTCGGTCATCTCGAATCCGCGGTACTGGCGAATGTGTAGTTGAAGCCAAGCGTCCGGGAAGTTGAAAATGTTCACGCTCACCGGCAGCCACAATCCGGCCGATCCGATCGAGCTGTAAATGAACAAAAGGACCAACAGCACAATGCCGGTCCAAACGCTCGAAAACACATCGAACGGCACCCGAATCAAAGAGCGCGAATGAGGCTGGGAAGGCTGAATGGCGGATGTCTCAGGTTGACCCATTGTCCTAGAACATCGACGTACGGTCGCGGTCGAAAGTTCGATTGGGCAATAGTACGCACACGGGTCGGTGAAGTCGGGCCTGCACGCACAAACTGCCAAACCGGGAACTGCCTAGGCCGGATCGACGAATTCGAGGACTTTGTCCGAGCTCGTCGAGTGTCGTGACGTAAGAGCGCCCGGAAACTTCGAGGATATCGCCTGCTTCCATGCCAATTTCATGAGCCGGGCTAGGCTCTGTCTGATGAGAAGTGGGACGGGCATCTTGCCCGTCTGTAAGAGTGAAAACAACGGGCTGGAAGCCCGTCCCACTAAGATTGAAGGGCACTCTTTTGATCCATCAGACAGAACTTAATGGACCTACGAGCCGTCGAGTGTTTCCAGCAGATCGTGACACCACGTTTGGAACTGGTCATGAAGTGCGCTGAGGCGAGGGGCCTCGGCGCCGGCCTCCTCAAGTTCGGCTTGCATCTCAGCAAGCTCCTCACAGAACATGTCGAACCGGTCATTCGCGCCGCCAAACTCACTTCGCATCTGTCCAACGGCTTGCGAGGCGACGTCCAGTTGTTCGCCCGCCTCGATTCGGATCCGTACGTCGCGAAGCCAACCCCGCTCGAACGGGTTGGTCGGCAGAACCAGTGACGCCGCCCCACCACCGCCACGACGAGTAAGCTCCTGTGATAGCGCTGCTAAATCGGCACACATCGCGGCAAAATCACTGCGCAGTTTCAACGCAGTTGCTGAATCGAGACCGGCCGTCGATAGCTGCTCTTTACAGGCCGCGATCTGCGCGTCAATCTCATCGAGCTGGGACGCATTGTCGCCGTCGCCGCCGCCTCCGGCGAAAGTCTCAAAGACAACATCGGCCGCTTGCAACTGTCTCTTCCACGGCTCGTGACAGTGCTGCTGGAGCGCCGTAGCTTTCGCTGCAAGCTCTTGGAGGTCTGTGGAAAGCTGCTTTGGATCAGCGTTACCACGATTGGCCTTCCGCGCGAGCTTCGCAAGACCGATCTCAACAGCGTCGATCTGGGATGTCATCTGGCCAAGCGCAACTGTCATCTGAACCACCGCAAGGCGGGCCGGCTTGATCTGCTCGGCTGCGGCGAGAAGTCCGCGGCGGGTGTCGATCGTGTCATCCGCAAATGGATTGGTCGGGAGCGCGATGACGCGATCATTCAGAAATCCGCACACAAACAGCTCCTGGCGCAGGCTGGTCAACTCTTTGTGAAGTCGTACGAACCGTTTGCGGACCGGCTCGGGCCGCCGCGGCATCGGCAGCTGACTATCAATCGCACTTATCAGTCGCTCGGCCGTATCAAGCCGTTGCTTCAATGCTTGGACCGGCTCGGTCGCCCCGAAGAGCGAGTCTTGCGCCTGACCAATCTGATCGGTCAACGCGGCTAGGAACCTCCGGTTCGCGGCGGTTGAAGGCGAGGGCGTGGGCGATTTCTCAGCGATCGAGGATGTTCGTAAAGCTTTCTCGATCGCCGGGGCAAGTCGCCGCCCCCGCGCTGAGTCGGAAATGCACACACCCTCGGCATCAATCAAGAACATCGTCGGGATCGAACGGATGTTGTATTTCTTTGCCAGCCGCGTACTCCAGCCGCCGCCATCCATGACGTGATACCAGTCCATCCTCTGGCGGGACACGAAACTCTTGAACTTGCGGCGATCAGTATCCAGCGAGATGCTGACGATCTCGAATCCTTGCTCCTTGTACTTTTTGTATGTCCTCTTGACGTTCGGTAACTCGCCAATGCAAGGTCCGCACCATGTGGCCCAGAAATCGATGAGCACCACCTTGCCGCGCAGGTCTTTCAGCGCGAATTTCTCGCCGGTGACCGGATCGGTCGCAGTGAAGTTGGGGAACGCCTTGCCGACGTACTTGCCCGCCTGGGTGCTCGGCGTCACGCACAACGCAGCGCCCACAGCCAGGAACATATAAACCAGGGTCTTGTTCATCGCGTTCATCACGATCACCTCCCGATGAAGCGGCACAGATGCTCGGGGCTATTGTCGGACAGGAAACCCGTTCAGACAAGGCCCTTTTCGCACGATTTATCGAGGTTTTCGGCAATTCGGCGGTACGCGCTACCGTTGCGAGAAGGCGCACACGCGCCGAGAGCCTCATTTCCTCGGGATTTCGTACACCCCCCGGCCGGTCTTGTCGCCGAGCCGCCCGGCGGTGACGAGCTGCCGCAGCTTCGGGCAGGGGAAATACTTCTGATCACCCAGTTCCCGATAGAGCACCATCATGATGTCGTGGCACACGTCCAGCCCGATGAAATCCGCCAGGCGAAGCGGCCCCATCGGGAAGTTGCAGCCGAGCTTCATGATCTCGTCGATGTGCTCGGGCTCAGCGACACCTTCCATCCACGCGTAGAACGCTTCGTTGATCATCGGCATCAGCACGCGATTGGACACAAATCCCGCGCGATCGTTGGCGGGCACGGGGGTCTTGCCCATCTGCTTTGCGAGCGCGATCGTGCGCTGTGTGGTTTCGTCGCTTGTAGCCAGGCCTTTGATGACCTCGACCAGCTTCATCACGGGGACGGGATTGAAGAAGTGCATGCCGATGACGCGCGGGGCGTTCTCACCGACGGATGAGGCGATCTCGGTGATGGAGATGGACGACGTGTTGGTCGCCAGGACGACATCGTTGCCGAAGACGTCCACCATCTGCTGAAAGATCTTCTTCTTGAGATCGGCGTTCTCGGTCGCCGCTTCGACGACCCAATCCGCGCCCCCGGCTTTGCCCATCTCAGCGTGATAACTGATACGTGATGCCGCTTCGTCCGCCTCGGCCTGCGTCATGCGCTCCTTCTGCACATTGCGCGCGAGTGTCTTTTCGTGGTACGCCTTGGCCTGATCGAGTTGCGCTTGCACAACGTCGATTTGTAGCGCTTTGATGCCGTTGGTCGCCGCGGTCAGCGCGATCCCGCAGCCCATCGTGCCTGCGCCGATCACGGCGATACTGTTGACTTCAGCCATCGATCATGCCTTTCCTGAGATTGCTCGGTAGGAACATGGTACGAGTACAATAACGATCTGTGGAAACCGGGGCAGGGCCCTCGGATCGGGAGGTCTACGAACTATGGATGATCGTAGCATCGAGATGGAGCGATTCACGTCAGCGATCGACTTGATCCGCAGCAAGTTCCCGGAGCTTCACATCGAAATCCAAGACGAGGAACCGCATATCCACGCAGCTGCTTCCATTGATAAGCAGCCAGGAGTCGACTTCTATATCAGCATCAATCTCCAGAATCGTGATGAACTCCACCTATTGGCAGAGGCCCTCTGGTCCACGTGGTTTCCGATAGGTGAAGAGCGCGTATTCGAGAAATTCATCGATGCAGTGCTCGGCCTATTGTCGGGAGAATACCGGATCGTCGAGCACCGGATTTGGGGTTCATTGATCAAAGCCCAACTCCAGAAACCGTGTGGCCATGAATGGCAGACGATCTACACATCTCGGCCCGTGCCTTCGCTCGCGTTCTTACCGTTGCCGCGGTCGAGGCGGTACATTCAGAACCGTGCTGCGACCTGAATCGTTGAACAAATACACCAGCCCATCGTCCCTGCGCCGATCACGGCGATACTGTTGACTTCATTCATCTGAGAACTTCCACATTTCGTTTCCCCGGGCATCATACCCGGACCCCCGGAACCCGGACCTTCCTCGCTCGCTTCGCTCGCTCGTCAGGTCCGGCTTCCTATCGATCAGATGCCGCCTGCTTGTACTGCGACAGATCGATCGGCTCGGGACTTGTGAAGATCGATTCGGGCAGTTCGTCGAACACCGCAATATCGCTGTGCTCCCACGCTTGGCCGTTCCTCTCGCCGCGATTCCCTGACAGCATGATCCGCCCGTGGCGCTTCCAATCCCGCCAGGGAATCTTGAAGCGCGGCTCGACATCATCAGCGTTGGAAAAGTAGTCCCACTGCTCGACGAGCTTGGTGTCATTAGCGATATAAACGTGATACTTATTCTGCGGGGTGTTGCCGACGTCTGTAAACGTCAGTTGGACAACCTCCGCGGGCCGGCCATCTTCCATCATCTTCTCGCCGAGATACTTGAGCGTCACGCCGGGGTCCTTGAGCTTGTACGGCATGAACAGCCAATAGCCGTCATTGATCCATGCCCCTTGGCCACGCTTGAGCATCTCTGTGAGCGCCTCACCGTCTGCGACCTCATCATCATTTCGCCACGCGCTACCTTTTAGCGTGTTGATGTTCATCAGCAAGATGATCTGCTCGCCGGACTCTCGATCAGCGTATTCGATGCGCACGTTGCCGGTATGTTTATCCCAGATATG
>JACZXL010000227.1 GCA_022571635.1 Planctomycetota bacterium | reverse complement strand
TATCGCGCTGGGCACTGATGGGACTGATCGCGTTCACCGGCTCATGGCTGGGCGGATGTGAGGCGGCCAGCCTGTTTGGCGGCATGGCCCAGAACTTCGAGTACTCCAAGCAGATCGAGGTCCTTTCGAAGTATGACGGCCTCGAGAACCAGACCGTCGCCGTCCTCGTCCAGTGCGACATGGCCACGATGTACGAGCACCCCGATCTGGAGTTGATGATCGCGATGGGCGTGGCCGGGCGCATCCAGAACGAAGTGCCCGGCGTGAACGTCGTCGATCCGCGCCGGGTCCATACGTGGAAGTACCGTACCCCGCAATGGTCGTCCATGTCTTTCGGCGAGATGGCCGATCGGCTCGATGTCGATCGCTTAGTGCATGTGGACATCTATGAGTACCGGTTGCATCCGCCGGGCAATCGTTTTCTGTGGGACGGCGTGTGCGCGGCAAACGTCGGCATCATCGAGCGCGGCGGCTACGACCCGGACACGTTCGTCGATAGCTTCAACGTCGAGAATCGGTTTCCCGATCTCGAAGGCGTAGGACAGGATAACGCAAGTTACGACCAGATCAGGACCGGTCTGCTCGGCCCGTTCGTGCAGCGGACGGCGTGGTTGTTTCATACCCATCTGGAGCCGAAGTATCCTGATAAGTACAAGCCGCCGCCGCCATAATCGTTCTCCGGTACGGACCTTTCCCAGCGAGGGCTGGGGGCGCGATGAAGGATCGCCTATGAACCGCACAATTCAAACTGTCATGATGCTCGCCTTGGTGGCGGCCGTCGGCGCCGCGCTGGGGTCGTGCAATATCGTCGGCCCGGCGGCGTACCTCATCGGCGGACAACCCAAGGTCGATGCGCAGTTCGCGCTGAGCGATCGCCCCACGGTTGTCTTCGTGGACGATCCCGAGAACATCCTCCCGGCTCGGCGCCTTCGTCGTCTGATTGGAGACAGAGTCGCGCAGGAACTGATGGTGAAGAAGCTGGTTTCGATCACTATTAGCTCAGCGGATGCGATGGCGGTGGCGGGGCGAGAGAAGTATGGCAAACTGTTGGCGATCGAGGAAATTGGCCGGGCGGTCGGCGCCGAGCAAGTCGTCTTCGTCAATATGACGTCGTTCGCGTTGAGTCCTGACAACATCACGCCGCGCCCATCGGGTGCGTGTCTGGTGAAGGTGATCGACGTAACGACTCGCGAGCGACTGTTTCCCACCGCCGATGGCGGGTTCCGCGGTTCGTTGGGCTACCCGGTGCAGGCCGCGATGCGAGAGGTCAGCCTCGAACGCTACCGAACCGTTTCCTCGCGTCGCCGCCTCGACGAGCAACTTGCCAACGAGATCGCCGATCAAATTACCAAGGTCTTTTATCGCCACGTGCCCCGCGAACTCGGTCGCAATCTGAATCCGCCGCGGTGAGAATCCTGCACCTGATTGATCCGGATGCTTGCGAAGCAGGCGCGTGCGTGCTCGGCCTTGCTGCCGACGCCGTCGCCCGGCTTGATCACCACCGCCACGATGTGCTCATCATCGGCGACGCGTCGCGCATGATGCTCGCCGCCCGCTGCGGTCTTCGACCGCTCGGCGGGATCCCCTCGGCGTTGGGGCGAACCGCGCTGGCGAAACGCGGTTTGGCGCGATTCATCCACGCCGATGAGATCGTCAATGGTGGGTACGATTTGATTCATGCTTGGACGATGCCCGCGGCGGTCGTGGCGGCGACGGCGAGGCCCTGGCACACCATCATCGCTGGACCGCTTACCAGTCCGCCTGGACCATCCATGTCCAAGTGGGCGATCAAGCGGATCAATCGCTGCGCCGTCCGTGTGCTCAGCGCGACGCCCCAGTTGCATCACGATTGGACCGCTGTCGGCGTCGACCCGCTTCTAGTCACCGCACAATTTCCAGGGGCGGGGGTCGATCGTCAACGGCTTGCCCCGGAGGATCGAGCGATGTTCCGGGGGCGTTGGGGTGCGGACGAGACCACGTTCGTGGTTGGACTTGTCGGCGAACCTCAGTCGCGCGCCGACGCCCAAACCGCGGTGATGGCCGCTGTTCGCGTCGTCCACACCGGGCGGGCGGTGATGCTGGTCGTTCACCACGCGGCCGGTTTGCGCCTCGCGGCGACAAGATGGGTTGATCAGTTGGGGATCGGTGATCTGCTCGTGGTCGAGGATGATCTGGCCCAGCCATGGACGGTCGCCCCCGGGCTCGACGCTGCGCTGGTCGTGACTCGTTCGTCTGCCCCCACGCCGGTTCGTCATTCGTCGTGCGGCTTGCTTGCGCCGTTGTGGATGATGGCGGCGGGCGTACCCATCATCGCCGGCTCCAATCAGACCGTGGCCGATCTTCTTGAGGACGAGCGCAGCGGATTGCTGGTTCAACGCGGTGATGTAAACGCAATCGCTCGGCGTATTCTCCGGCTTCATGACGATGCGGCGCTGTCCAAGCGGCTCAGCCAAGCTGCCCAGCAACTCGTCACGAGTCGTTTCGACGCCGAGACCTTCGCCCAGTCCCTCGACGACATCTACCGCCAAACCTCTCGCGGCCAGCGCGTGGTTACAAAGGCACAATCCGCCGTTCCCCAGCCACAATCCTCTCGAGGAACCGCATCACCCATCACCCATCACTAATCGACGTGCAGTGAGTACGTCAGGCCTTGGGCCTTTCTCGCTTGTGATCGGGCCAGCTCAAAGCCTGCCCTACGCTCTGCCCCATGATCCCACGATGCCATCTTCACTAATTCCTAATGCCTAGTGCCCAGTGCCCAGTGCCTTCTTCCTCACGGATATGGCTCCCAGTTGCCGAGCAGGGCCCGATTGCCAACTAGTCGCCAGTGATCCCAAACCGCTGCTTCAATCGCTCCACTGTGTGCTGCCACTTCTTCGCCCGGGGCTTTGCGGCGGAGTTCTGGTTCCCGAAGAAACCCTTCTCACGGATCGCTTCGCTCACCGGCACGGCCTTCAGCCAGCGGACCCGAACAAAGTGCTCAGTCTTCTCTGGGTCTGCCTCCGCCGCCGTCCTTTGGTAGTCGGCATTCAGCGTCACCGACGTGATCGGCACCATCTTGCCGGAACCATCGTCTACCAGAAACTTGTCCATCGGCGCCGTGGCAGATTCGATGATCCCAACACCGACATAGCCGATGCCCCCGGGTACGTTCACCCAGACTCGCCTTCCTGGCTCCAGCAACCCCAGCGTTCGGCTATACCAAGTTCCACCGCCGGCTGAGATGAAGCCATACTTCCTGGCGTCCTCCCAATCCCGACCAAGGCCGTGTCCGAATGATGCGTAGAACTCGCCATTCCACGGCTCCTTCTCCCTCTTCGCCTCCACTTTGGCCTCAACTTCGTCCGGATCGACGAGCCACGCGCGACTCATGTACTCACGGTCGCCATCGCGGAAGAAGAGGAAGAAGACTGCGTTGATGGAGACGCCATAGTCCTCCGCAAGGTAGGTAATGATCCGCTCGCTACTATCGTCGAGCTCGCCAGCGACCAAGACCAGCTCATGCGATTCGTTCAGCGTTTCCGGCATCTCCTGCACGCTAAACCGCTCGCAGAACGCTTGATCGAGCGACTCGGACGCATGCTGCGGAAGGTGCTGCTTCACATACTTGTCGGATATCCCGGCGATATCCTCGTCGTCTAGCTCACGCACCCATGAGCCGTAGTCCAGCAGCTGAGCCACGACCTCGCGCGGCGTGCGGTTCTTCTTGAGTTCAATGACGACAAGGTTGCCATTCGCATCCAACGCCAGCAGATCAACGTACTTTCCGAACTTCGTGAGGACTTGGCGGCCGATCAGCAGGAATCCGGGATGAATGATCGAGATGTCGTCCGCGAGTGCCTGCTCCAGTCGACTCTCGCTCGTGATGGGGCTGAACTCGACCCTTTTCAGCTTGTCGCCAAGTCGCCACAGTCCTATTTCGATCGGCATACTGGTCTCCTCCTATTGCATTCCGCCTGCTGGCGAGGCTCTCTGTTTGCCTACACCTCGTCAGCCGTCACCGCGACCTTGAAGTCCACTCCGAGCGTTTCGAAGTGCTTCTTCCCGCAGCGCACTTTGCCCCCGTGCGATCGAGAACAGTGTACCACAGGCGGGCTGCATCCAAGCGGCATTTGTGAGATATCAGCGTCGGTTGGCCAATATCCGCATTCTCGCATGTCTGAGGATGTGCGGGTTGGCCTCGGTTCTACGGACACGGCCCCCCGTTGACAAGTAGGGCGAGGAGATCGGAGTCCGACACGGCAAGAGCACTCGATCACCAAGGCGCGGGTCAACTGCCGTAAGCACCCGATTCGGCCGCATGACGCCCGGTCGGCATCCTGGCGGACAGGGTGCTCGGTTCCCAGGCGATATGCAGCCAGAACATACCAATGCGGCCTCAGAGGCATCAGAGGGACGACCGACATCCGTACACCCTGAGCCTCGCCTAGCGGTCCAGATCAGCATCGGCTGATTCACCTGACACGGCACAATCGTTGGGCCGCTTATCGTGGTCGCACCCTAAAAGCACCCCCGTTCGTGCGACGACCTCTGTCGTTACGGCCTTCAAAAATGTGTGCCGATGAGACTGTCGGTCTATAGTTTGGATCAAAGCCCGGACCGGTCGACCTGCCTCAGCCATCGGCCGCAACTGGAGATCGGCACTTGAGTTCGATGACACCGATGAAGTGGTTGGCGTTGATGTTGGGCGCTTCTTTGCTCTTGCTCGTTGGGGCGCTTCTACTTGTGATGACTCAACCCGGCGGATGGGGGGGCACGACCGGCCAAAGCCCGGCACCCCTCATCGAGACGCCGCTACAACAAACTACCCCAGCGCCACGAACCCAGACGACGCCGAGAAGGCCGTATCTCGCCCAAAGCACACAAGCCATGGCTGAACGTTTGGAAACCATCGTACGCTTCCGGAACCCAGAAAAGAATCCTTACGACAACGAGCGGCACGTTACGGTCATCAAGGAGCGCTTGCTCAACGCGCGTGATGTGCGACAAAAGATCGATCTCACCGCAGACTTGGTGATGGCGTTGCTCTTTGCCGGACGAACCAACGAGTCGCTCCGGACATTGCTGGACCTTCGAAAGCTCAGCGCTCGATACCCCGAGCTCCTGCGAACTGATGCGCGGGCTGTGACTCGCGAGTTATTCGGCCTGGCCTATCTTCGCCTCGGCGAGCAGGAGAACTGTTTGATCCGGCACACGATCGAGTCGTGTTTGTTACCGATCGCCGGCGAGGGTGTGCACCGGATCGAGCGCGGTTCGAGGTCGGCCATCGAGGTGTACGCCGAATTGCTCGGAGCCGAACCCGACAACCTCTCTTTTCGCTGGCTGCTCAACCTGGCCTACCAGACGCTCGGGGAGTACCCGGACGGAGTTCCCGAGCGCTACCGGATCCCGCCGGACGTTTACGACGGTGAGGCCGTCACCCGTCGCCTCCGGGACGCGGCGCCCGCGGCCGGGCTCTCGCACACGGCGCTGTCCGGCGGTGTCGCGATGGACGACTTCAATGGAGACGGCCTGCTGGACATCGTCACCTCGTCGTGGGGCGTGCACGATCCGCTCAAGTTCTTCTCCGCGCGCGGCGACGGGACCTTCGAGGATCGCACGACCGCGGCGTTGCTGGAAGGTCTCAACGGCGGCCTCAACCTCAACCACGCGGATTATGACAACGATGGCGATCTCGACCTCTACGGAATGCGCGGCGCCTGGCTCGGCTCGTTCGGCGAGTACCCCAACTCGTTGCTGCGCAACAACGGCGACGGCACGTTCGAGGATGTGACTGCGTCGGCGGGCATGCTGCGTTTGAACCCTTCACCGACCGCGGCATGGGGTGACTACGACAACGACGGCTGGCTCGATCTGTTCGTCGCGAACGAGTCGCGGGCGAGGCCCCGCCCGTGCGAGCTGTGGCACAACAACGGCGACGGGACGTTCACCGACGTTGCCGCCGACGTCGGACTGGATCACACGGGGTTCGTCAAGGGGCTGGTCTGGGGCGACTACGACAACGACGGCCTTCCGGACCTGTACCTATCGCGGATCGGGGACACCAACCTCTTGTTCCACAACGACGGGCCCGCTGCCGAAAACGGTTGGCGATTCTCGGAAGTCGGCGAGCGAGCCGGTGTCACGCTCCCGATCAAGAGTTTCCCCACG
>JACZXL010000226.1 GCA_022571635.1 Planctomycetota bacterium | reverse complement strand
CGGCGTTTCATGGCGATACCAAGGTATAGCAGCTCGCCCAACACGGGGCAGATCGGCCGATTCACCTCGATCAACGCGCCGCCGTCGGAGAGGTTCCAGACGGTCCCCGGGACGTACTTCCCTGATCTGGGGTCAAACAGCTTGCAGGGGCGGGCGAGATTGGTTCGCTCGTGGGCTCGGCGGTCGGTTTCTACCATGATGAGGCCTCCACTTCGGGGTGGCTTCCCAAGGCATTATCGGCAGTGGCGAGAGGTCACTTTCGCCGACCTCCAAAAGGTGGCGGCGATTCGTGGGCCAAAGCCGCTTCCCCGTGCCGGGAGCCTATCCTTGTTTTCGATGCCTGAAACGCTCGTCTCCCAAGCGCCCGCTAAGCTGAACCTCGCCCTGTCGGTGGGGCCGCCGGCTGAGGACGGCATGCACCCCATCTGCACCTGGATGGTCGCCATCGATCTGTGCGATGAGCTGACCGTCACCCGCCTCGAACCCGACCGCCTTTCGCGCTATGCCATCCTCTGGCACGAGGACGCCAAGCGACAAAGTGATATCGACTGGCCGATCACCCGCGACTCGGCGGTTCGCGCACATTTGGCGCTCGAGCAACACACCGACTCGAGGCTGCCGGTGCAGTTGAAGCTCCAGAAGCGGATCCCCGTGGCCGGCGGGCTCGGCGGCGGCTCATCCGACGCTGCGGCGATGCTCCGGACGGTCAACGAGCTCTATGACCTGGGCCTGTCGATGGATCAGCTGCGCGAACTCGCGGCGGGGATCGGCTCGGACGTCCCGTTTTTCGTCGCCGGTGGCAGCGCGGTCGTCCAAGGGTTCGGCGAGGAGATCGAGCATCACGACCGGGCGCCCCAGCTTCATGCGGTCATCGTGTTCCCCGAGGCGATGTGTCCGACCGGGCATGTTTACAGCGCGCTGGACGAGCTCTCGCCGGGCCCGTTGCGAGCCGACGAAGTGAAATCCTTGATCCGTTTGTCCCACATGTCCTCGTTGGGGCCTCAAGCCCCGTTCAACGATCTTACCCAGCCGGCCATCCGCGTCGCGCCCGAACTTCAGGGGCATCTGGCGACGCTGACCGAGCTGGCCGAGCGCCCCGCGCACGTCGCGGGGAGCGGTTCCAGCCTCTTCGTTCTTTGCGATGATGCGCTGCACGCGCAGTATCTCGCCGAAGCGATCGAACAGCGTCTCGATCTGCCGGCCGTAGCTGTTCAACCCCACGAGGTGTGTAATGTCGGCGCCGAATGACTCCCCGGGGCTGCGTCGCGCAGGCAAATATCCGCACGCGGTCGTTACTTCATTGATACTTACCTTCGTCGTGATCGGTGTCGATCTGCTCGGCAAGGCGTTGGCGTTCCGGTTCGTGGCCGGAGCACCCGTCTTGCCGGAGTCTGTCCCGGCCCACGACGCGGTCGGCGTCATTCCCTACATCCTGAGCTTGAAGCTTGTTGCCAATCGTGGCGCCGTATTCGGGATCGGACAGGATCAGCGCCTGGCGTTCGTCCTTGTGGGCGTGGTGGCGGTGATCGTCGTCGTCATCGCGTTCTTGCGCTCGGCGGCCCATCGGCGCTTCCTGCACGTAGCCCTGGCCCTGATCCTCGCGGGTGCGATCGGCAATCTCTACGACCGCATCATGTTTGGAATGGTGCGCGACATGCTGTGGCTGTTCCCCGGCGTGAAGCTCCCGTTCGGCCTGACCTGGCCTGGCGGGGGAAGCGACGAACTGTACCCCTGGGTGTTCAACATCGCTGACGCATCGCTGCTCGTCGGCCTAGGCATCCTCATGTTGGGGATGTACCGTGAGGATAAAACGAGCGCGAAGAAGAAGGCGCTAGGCACTGGGCATTAGGCATTAGGGGTGAAGCGGAAAAACGGTATGCGCCGGTGCGCTCTCACTTGCGTTAGCGCTTTCGCCCGGCGGTTGCCTGCTTGTAGAGCGCGCGGATCGTTTTGATCTGGCCGGTGTGGTAGGCGTCGTGCATCGCGATTCCGGTGATTTGCGAAATTGGAACTCCTGAACTTTTGCCCTTCGAGGTGAGCTTGGACCACGGGGCGGTAGCGACTTCCTTGCGGAGCGCTTGATGCGCATCAGCTAGAATCGTGAGGTACTGCTTCCATTGGGCAGCACTGAGCTTTCTAGGCGCCCCAAACCAGTCGGTTCCGGTGAGCGGGAACGATCCACGTTTTCCACCTGTGATGCGTCGGGCCGTGATGTACTTCCAGTAGGCGGTGTGCAAGACGATCTCAGCGATGTTGCGTCGGCCGGGGCGCGGCCGCCACGCTGCTTCCTTTGCCGAGACTCGCCCAATCGCGCTGCGCAGACTCACGCCCATCCACCCGGTCTTGTCGTACCCCTCGTCAAGAAGTCGCAGCAGCAGCTCGCGCTGAACGGTTTGAGTGGTCGGCTTGGCCATCGTTTCCTCCCAAGCTTTGACGGGCCCATTTCCAGGGCAGATGCCCCATTGAAGTAACTATCTAATACGATTTAGAGCATTACAAGGTTGAATCATACGCGGAAAGGGGTAATAGTCAAGAGGAATCTAGATGGTTACGGCAATGGACGAGATTTGGATCGATCTGCTCAACAGCGACTGGCACGATTTCAGGAGCCAGGGTCCGGCTGAGGACAGGCTGGAGAGCCCCCAATGGGTAGGCGAATTCCTGGCCCAATGGCGACTGCCCCGGCCCGTGGTCGCCGCCAAATCTACGCGGATCGGCCTTAGCGAACTCCGTTCGCTGCTGAAACGACTCGTGCTCACCATCGCCGAGGGGCAACGCCCCCACCCGGATGACCTTGAAACGCTCAACGCGTACCTCGCAGCTGGGCCGTTTCATTGCCGGCTTCAATACATGCCTGAGGCCGACCGCGTGTATTACCTACGGATGGAGCCGGTTCGAGAGAACCTCCAAACGACGCTCGCCCATATCGCCAGATCCTTCGCCGAGGTTCTTGTTGCCGGTGATCCAGCGCGGATCAAGTTGTGCGAGAATCCGGATTGCCGTTGGGTCTTCTACGATCGCAGTCGCAGCCGCACCCGCCGATGGTGCGAAGGGGCGAGTGGCTGCGGCAACTTGCTGAAAGTCCGGCGTTTTCGTGAACGTCAGAAGAAGAAGCGTGTCAAACCGCCGTCTGGTTCCAAGCGGCGAGATTGATCTCGGCCAACGAGCCGTACAATGGCCCCAGCATTGACCGTGTGCCAAAGCCTACCGAAGCCGACCACTGACCACTGAAAACTACTCCCATGACGACACTCACGACTTCCGATTTCGTACCGACTGACCTCGACGCAAGTAACTGGGCCAACCTTCAGCCGCTGTATCAAGCGCTGCTGGATCGCGAGCTGAAGTGCAGCGGGTGTTTAGAGACGCTCATCCTCGATCGCAGCGAGTTGGACGCTGCAGCAAGCGAGGCATACGCGACGCTGTACATCAATATGACCTGCCATACCGATGATGAGCGGAAAAAAAAGGCGTACCTCGAGTTCGTCGAGAACGTCCAGCCCCAGCTCAAGAAGATCGGGTTCGAGCTGGACAAGAAAATCGTCTCCAGCCCGCACGTCGGTGATCTCGAACAGAAGCGCTACGAGGTCATGCTGCGCGACTTGACCGCGGAGGTGGAGCTTTTTCGTGATGAGAACGTGCCGCTGCAGACCGAGGATACGAAGCTCGGCCAGCAGTACAGCGAGCGGTGCGGCGCGATGATGGTGACGTTTCGGGGCGAAGAGAAGACGCTTCCGCAAATGGCCAAACATCTGGAGGAGACTGATCGCAAAACACGAGCCGAGGCGTGGCGTCTCGTGACCGAACGGAGGTTCCAAGATCACGAGCGACTCAGTCACATCTTCGATCAGATGATCGAATTTCGGCACAAGATCGCCCGCAACGCCGGCTTTGAGAACTACCGCGACTACACGTTCAAGGCCAAGCACCGATTCGATTACACCCCAGCCGACTGCGAGGCCTTTCACCGAGGCGCCGCTGAGGTCTGTGTTCCGGTGTTTCGTCAACTGAACAGCCAACGCGCCGAGGCGCTGGGCGTTGATCCGCTGCGGCCGTGGGATCTGGCGGTGGATATCAAGGGGCGTGCTCCGCTTCGGCCGTTTGACGAGGCTGAACAGATGGTTGCGGGAACGTCGCGGCTCTTTCATCGCATGGGTTCGGCACTGGGCGACATGTTCGACACATTGCGCGGCGGCGATTGTCTGGACCTTGACTCGCGCAAAGGCAAAGCGCCGGGCGGATACCAGGAGATGCGCGATCGAAGCCGCAAGCCGTTCATCTTTATGAATGCGGCGGGCATGCAGGGCGATCTGGAGACGATGATCCACGAGGCCGGCCATGCCTTCCATTCCATCCTTTGCAAGCAGGAGCCGCTGCTTCATTACCGTCACGCGCCGATCGAGTTTGCGGAAGTGGCGTCGATGAGCATGGAGCTACTGGCCCATCCCTTTCTCGATGAGTTTTACGATGAGGCCCAAGCCGCGCGGGCGAAGCGCACGCACCTGGAGGAGATGGCTCGGCTGCTGCCGTGGATCGCCACCATCGACGCCTTCCAACATTGGATCTATACCAACCCGACGCACAGCCGTGATGATCGCACCGCGTATTGGCTGGAACTGAACGATCGGTTTGGGGCGGCGGTGAGTTGGGAGGGACTCGAGCAGTTTCTCGCCGTGAGTTGGCAGCGGCAGCTTCACCTGTTTGAGGTGCCGTTCTATTACATCGAGTACGGCATCGCGCAGCTCGGTGCGCTGCAGCTCTGGTTGCAGTACAAACAGGACCCGACCAAGGCGATCGACAACTACACGCGCGCGATGTCGCTGGGCGGTTCGCGTCCATTGCCGGAGCTGTTCGCCGCAGCCGAGCTCACCTTCGACTTCGGCCCCGAAACCATGAAGCGCCTCATGGACGAAGTTCAAAACGAACTGGAAAAGCTGCCGCTATGAGAGAAAAAGGGGTCGGGAGTCGTTTCTCCAAATCGCGGCTGAAAGGTTAATAAACACTGTTTTTGAGAAACGACTCCCGACCCCTTTTTCTTTCCAGCACGTGAATTCAGCGCTTGCGCCAGCGGTATTCACCGCGCGTGCCAGGCGGCGAGGACTGCTCTTTCCCGCTGGGCCTTCATGCCCAACGAACGATCTGCAGCGCCGAAATCGTAGTCGAGACCTCGCGTTTCCTTGTGCCATTGGATCGTATCGCGCGCGGTGTCGGCCAGGGGTCGAAACGTCAGGCCGAGGCTGAGGGCGCGCTCGATATTCACCTGACCCAGCCCCGCCTGTTCTTCATCAGGTAACCAAAGTGGAAGCTCCGTCCACGGCGTTACACCTTGGTCTTTGAGGAACCCGGCCTCGATCCAGGTGAATCTCACGACGCTGGCGGTGACCGCCTTGCACCCATAGAGCATCTGCGCCATCGTCAGCTTCGCCGCGGGTCCGGTGGCGTTGTACACACCCGCGTGACCGTCCTCGATCACTTTGATGATCCACTGGGCCAGATCGCGCACGTCGATGAACTGCACCGGCGCATCCTTCGGTAGCGGCGCGAGTACTTCACCGCCGCGATCGATGCGCACCGGCCAGTACGTGAACCGATCGGTCGGATCACCGGGGCCGACGATCAGCCCGGGGCGGATGTTGGTGACGCGGCCTGGCATTGCCGCCTCGGCTGCCTGCTCAGAGAGCGCTTTGAGCGGCCCGTAGGTTTCGGCCGTGATCTTTTCGACCGTCTCGTCCTGAAGAGTGCTGAGAGAATCGGTTTCGACGATGCCGATCTTGGTGAAATCTGCGTACACAGAGACCGTCGAGATGAAGACGTATTGCGTGACGTTGGGCGCCAACAGCTCGGCCGAGGCGCGCACCAAGCGTGGCACATAGCCGGACGTGTCGATCACCGCGTCCCACTGCCGGCCGGTCAGTGCGCGCAACCCATCGCCTATCTTGGGGTCGCGATCACCTCGCAAGTGCGTGAGGTCAGGGAAGAGTTGCGGATTGGTTCGGCCGCGATTGAAGAGCGTTATTTTGTGGCCGTGGCTCCGCGCCGCGCGAACGGTGTGTGGGCCGAGGAAACCCGTGCCGCCAAGGATCAACAGGTCCATGGATCGACCTCCTGATGCTGATCATAGCGGGTATTTATTACGGATGCCGACTACGATGATCTCATGCCCAACGC
>JACZXL010000225.1 GCA_022571635.1 Planctomycetota bacterium | reverse complement strand
GCAACGTATCGGCTCGGCATGTCGCAATACCACCGTCGCCTGTTCGATGAATCAGCGCAGGTGTTGGCGGATGTGGTCGATGGTCAGGACACGCCGAACGAATTCGCCAGCGCCCTGCTCGCCGTCGGCGACATCCACTTCCAGCGCGGCGAATGGGAAGCGGCCGAGCGCGACCTCGGCGACTATCTATCCCTAGCGGACGATCAACCGTCGGCTGATGATGCGTTGTTGAAACTCGGTCTATCACGAGCAAGACAGGACAGGCCGGAGGCGGCGCTGGAGGTCTTCGACGAGTTGATTGAGCGGTTCCCGCAAAGCGCTCATCATCTTCAGGGGGTGTTTGAGCGCGGTCAGGCGCTGACGACGCTCAAGAAACTTGACGACGCAGCGGTCGCATTTGAACAAGTGCTTGCCCAAGGCCCCGATTCGCGATTTGCCGTGCACGCGCTGAATCACCTCGGGTCCATTGCGGTGAATCACGAATCGTATGTCCAAGCGGCTTCATATTTCCAACGGGCCGCCGGTGCTCAACCGACTCCACAAGGAGCGGCGGAATCCCTGTTCCAGCAGGGCCAGGCCCTCATGTCTGCGAAGCACTATGAGCAAGCGGCTACGGTCTTTGCAGCGCTGATTCGCGACCATCACTCCCACGAGCGTGTGGGGCAGGCGGCGGCGCAGCGCTCGATCGCTCTGGCCCGGCAAGGCGAACATGCCACGGCCCTCGCCGAAATCGAGAACGTCGAGCGGGAACATGGGGCCAACCTTCAAGCCCCGTTGTTGACGGCCCTGTGGTACGAGAAGGCGTGGTGTCTGCGCGAGTTGGATCGGACGGACGAAGCGGCGGCGACGTACCGCAAGGTCTTGGCGCGCGGTGAAGCCGGTCCGCTGCGCAATCACGCGCTGTTGGAGCTCGCCGAGCTTGAGGCGGAGGCTGAGCAATATTCCGAGGCCGCCGAACGGCTTCGCGCGCTTCGCGCTCAGGCGGACCAGTCCGACAACGTGTCCGACGAGCTGCTGGAGCGGGCGACGTATCGACTGGGGGTCTGCGAGTTTCGTCTGGAGAATCTTGACGGCGCAATCACGCTGTTTGAGGAGTTTCTCGATCGTTTTCCCGACAGCACGCTGGCGGCCTCTGCCAGTCTCTGGTGCGGCGAGGCGCTGTTCAAGACCGGCGGGTTTGACCGCGCCGTCACCCACCTTCGTCGTGTCGTGGAGAACCATAGTTCAGACGAGGCGTATGGTCCGAGTCTCTTACGACTTGGCGAGAGCCTGGCCGTACTCCAACGATGGAAGCCCAGCGAAGATGTGTTTCGCACGTACCTGGCCGTGTTCGGCGACACATCGCTGTGGTTCCAGGCGCAGTTCGGCCTGGCTTGGGCGATGGAGAACCAGCAGAACTACGAGGACGCGCTTCCGGCCTACGAGCACATCGTCCAGCGTCATCAGGGTGAGACGGCCGCCCGCGCTCAATTCCAGATGGGCGAATGCCTGTTTGCCATGAAGCGCCTTGACGAGGCTGTGCGCGAGTTGCTGAAAGTGGACATTCTCTACGCTTATCCCCAATGGAGCGCGGCGGCGTTGTATGAGGCCGGCCGGTGTTTTCAGGAGATGGGCAATCCAACCAACGCCCGCAAGCAGTTCGAGCAGGTGCGCGCTGACCACGGCCAGACACGGTGGGCGCAGCTTGCCGAGCAGCGATTAGATGAGTTGTCTCGCCCCTCGCTTCCCGGGAGCTGAAGTTTCGCCTGGGCGCAGCGGAACGTGGAGATAAAGGAGTGTATCCGTGCTGGAATCAACCCTAGGGATAACAATGGCGATCTTCGCCCAGGCGTCGGGCGCGGCGGAGGCTGTCGCCGACATCCCGGAGGCCGTGCAAATCCAGTCACTTTGGGATTTCATCACCAAGGGCGGGATCGTGATGATCCCCATTGGGCTGTGCTCGTTTGTCGCGCTGGCGGTATTTGTCGAACGGCTCATCAGTCTTCGTCGCAGCGTGGTGATTCCGGCGACGTTTCTTCCCGGCCTCAAGAAGATGCTGCGGACGAATCCAAACGACAAGGCCAAGGCGATCGCGTATTGCCGAAAGAACGCGAGCCCGGTCGCCAACGTCTTCGCCGCGGGGATCAAGAAGCTCGACGGTTCGATCGAGAGCATCCAGCAGCGCATCGAGGACGCCGGGCAACGCGAGGTGCTCAAGCTGCGCCGTTTCCTGCGGGTGCTGTCGGTGATCGCCTCGGTCACGCCGTTGATGGGCTTGTTGGGGACGATCTTCGGAATGATCAAGGCGTTCCAAACCGTCGCCGTGTCACCCGATGCCTTGGGCAAGACGGAGCTGCTGGCGACCGGGATTTACGAGGCGATGATCACGACCGCGGCCGGTCTGACCGTCGCTATCCCGGTGTTGATCGCGTACCACTGGATCTCGGCGAAGATCGATCGGTTGGTCATGGACATCGACGAGATGTCGGTTGAGTTCCTGGAGGAGCTTGGCGACGGCGGGTTCGAGGCCGCGCCCGACGAAGGCCCGGAGGTCGTTACTGAAACAGCCGAGCCCCAGATCAGCGAGTCAGGTGCGCCGGTCGCCGCAACCTGATCGGAGCCGCAGGACCATGATCAAATCAGGTGAACCAGAACGCAGCGTGTCGATCGAGATGACCCCGATCGTTGACATGGTCTTTTTGCTGCTGATCTTTTTCCTCGTAGCCACGACGTTCCATCAGACGGAGCGCGAGATGCAGATCGCCCTGCCCGCTTCGATTTCTGCCGGGCCGATCAGCACGGCCCTGCGCGAGATCATTATCAACGTCGATGAAGACGGGCAGATCATTGTGAGCGGCCGGACGATCGGCCCTGACGATCTGGGCGCAATAATCCAGCAAGCGGTGGCGCTGAATCCCCAGCAGAAAGTCACCGTGCGCGGTGATCGCAACGTCGCTTACGGGTACGTCGTTCGGGTGCTGGATATCTGTAAGACGAGCGGCATTGCCGAGCCGTATCTTGATACGGTCATCGGGGAGATGAATTAGAGGTGTCAGCGCTGAGCGAATCCCCAGTCGAGTGAACAATCGCAGGATGACGCGGTTCAAGAAAACCTGGTTGGTCGCGGGGGTCGGCGTGGTCATGCTGGCGGGCGCTGCCGCTATTGCGTGGCATCTGCGCACGCAGATTTTCACGTACTACACCGATGCGGATGCGATTCGCCGGCCTGTGGACGAGGTCGTGCCGCGCGACATCCTATGGCGACCGGCGGTGAAGCTATCTTCGGCGATCAACACCGCCGCGGACGAGCGCGAGCCGAGCGTGGCGATGGGCGGAATGACGGTATTCTTCGTTCGCGGTAAGCCGGGGCTCAATGCTGATATCTTCACCAGCACCCGTACTCCGAACGGCTGGACCGCGCCGCGAGGGCTGGATGCGTTGAACACCGCCGCGGACGAGCTGGGCCCCGAACTTTCGCCGGACGGCAAAGCGCTGTACTTCCATTCTGACCGGGCGGGCGGGCATGGCGGATACGACCTGTGGGTGTCGCGCCGCGGGCCGGACGGCTGGCAGGAGCCGGTCAACCTCGGCCCAAACGTCAATTCCGCGTATCACGATTACGGGCCGGCGTTAGCGCCGGATGGCGAGACGCTGTACTTCGCGTCCAATCGCCCCAAGCCGGACGATGTCGACGCACCCGCTGCGGATGCCTGGCTCTCTGAGATTCGTGCGGATTACTCCAATCGCGACTACGACCTCTACGCGGCGCCGATGATCGACGGTGCGCCGGGTCGGGCCGCGGCGGTGGTCGAGCTGAACACCCCACAGAACGAGGGATCGCCCGCGGTCAGCTCCGCCGGCGACTTCATCTACTTTTGCTCCGATCGGCCCGGCGGGGAAGGCGGCTACGACATCTACCGCGCCCGCCTGCTCGGCGACGGGTATACCGAGCCCGCCAATTTGGGGGACACCCTCAATACCGCCGCGAACGAGTTGGATCCGGCGCTGGCCCTGCGCGGGTTTGCGGTGTATTTCAGCTCCGATCGTGGACCCGATACGGCCGACGGGTACGACTTGTATTACGCCGAATCGCGCGAAGTTTTTGCGACATCGGAGACCTATCGCGCGTCGCTCGATTGGGCGTCACTGTGGCCGTACCTGCTGGGAATGTTGATCGGCTTGCTCGGATTACTGCTGTCGCTGCTCCTGCTCAACGCAGCGCATCGCTTGCAATACAACCGGCTGAGCCTGTTGGCGAGGTGTCTGCTCGCCTCGTTGATGGTGCACCTGCTGTTGATGTTGTTGTTTAGCGCGTGGGGCGTGACGACGGCGCTGTCGGAGATGTTCCGGCAAGGGGCCGCGACGCGCGTCGCGCTTATCTCCGGATCTGTGGCAGGCGACTTGGCCGGCCAGGTCCGCGGTGAGCTGACCCGTCTGCATGTGGAGGCGGTGCGACAGACGGCACGTCGTCAGGAGCCGGCGGCGTTCCAGGCGGAATCACAAACAACACCGGCGACGATCGAGGTCGCGCGCAGTCGCATTGAGGTTGATGACGCACCCGATGACGAGGTCTCACATGTGCGCGAAGCGGCAGCGGCCGTGGCCGATCTGTCGGAATTGGCCGCGCTTGACCAGGTTGAGCAAATGACACCGGCCCCGACGAAGCTGCCGGCCGAAGCGATGCGCGTCGATGCCCATGAGGCGCAACCGCCGGCCCCGGCGGCACAGCGAGTTCAAGCCATCCCGGCCGACGCGCAGCAAACAATGGCGATTGCCCGTGATCAAGAGTCGGCCGCCGTTGCCGTAGCGCCTCGGACGGTTGATATACCGGCTGAGGTCGCGGAGCGCGAACATCGTGTGGACGCGCAGCCCGTTCAAGCGGTGGCGACGCAACTGCCGTCGACAGACGCCGGCCCCACGATCACCCGCGAGCTGGCGTCGGTTGACGTTGATGTATCGATTGGCGAAGGACCGCCGGCTGAGCGCGTGGCGGAAACGGCGCGCACGATCGTGGCAGAAACGGCTGAACTACCTCGACACGCCGCCGTCGCAAGTGGGGCGCTGAACGTATCACCCGTACCCGCGATTGCCGTGACTCCGGCCGGGTCGACCTACGAGCCGGTGGGGCGCAGTCTCGCGGCCGTGGTGAACCGAGCGGCGACGGCCCAACCGCAGTTGGCTGATGTGAGTATCGATGCCCTAAACTCGGTCGATGTAGAGCGGGCACTGAACATCGAGGTGGCGCAACCGGCGAACGTTCGTGCCGGGGCGGTCGCCGAGGCTGCGACGGGCGCTGATCTTCCGGTTGGCCCAAGCGCACGTACTTCCAACGACGCTCCTGGTGGTCATGGGGCCGCATCGACCGCGGTCGTCGCGCTGGGTCCGGATGTACGTATCCCAACTGGCTTGGAACTAGACAGCTTCGCGCAGCCTCTGTTCACCGACAGCTCCCCTTCGGCCGCTTCCGATTCACCGGTCGTGGTTGAGATCGCATCAACGTTCGACGTGTCCGCCCCGGTCGACGTCGCGCTGCCTTCACTACGCTCCGCGCGGCTTGGCGAACCAGTGATCGAATCGGGTCTGCCGGTTGCTCCCAGTGCGCGTTCCTCCAGCGGCGCTCACCTGATGCAGGGGGCTGTGTCAACCGCGACCGTCGCGCTGACTCCGGAGGCAGCCAGTGCCGCCGGCGCACAACCAAGCAGCTTGGCGCACGTGTTTGTCAACGACAGCCGACCGGCAGCCGCCTCGGACCCGACTCGCACCGTGGCGATACCGGCGGGGCCTGACGAAGCTGCCCCTGTTGATGTGAGGCTCCCATCGTTGCGCACCGAGCGGTTCGCTGAAGTGGTCGAACCCAAACAGACCGAAGCGATGACGGTGAACGCCTCGCCTCGCCGCGATTCGATCACTGAGCGGGCAGATTTGCCTCATGTTCCGGGGGCGGGGGCGGCGCCCGAGACACGAGTCGTTCTCGTGGCGCCGACGGTTCTCGACGCGCCGGAGATCGCGCAAACCACCTCGACGGTAACCGCACCGTACGAGGCTCAGGCCGCGACCGCCCAAGTCGTCTGGCCGCGGGAAGTCCAGCCGGCCGACCAGGCAGTACAGGTCCGGCCGATTCTGATTGAGCTTGCGCTTCTCGACGAGTTCAGCGCCGAGACAGCGGACGAAACGCACCAGGAGTTACCGCCACGACAAGAAGCGCCCGCGCGGGTCGCCACCTCTCGATTCG
>JACZXL010000023.1 GCA_022571635.1 Planctomycetota bacterium | reverse complement strand
GCTTCGGTAGGTTTACCCTGATGGGCCACTCCATGGGCGGCCGCAACTCATACGTCTGGGCCTCCCGCCATCCTGGTACGCTGGAGTCCCTGGTTATCGTGGACACAGGACCGGAGGGTATGCGCAGGGGAGGCGAGCGGATTCGCCAGTTCCAGCAGCTGCCCGACGAGCTGGATTCTTTTGAAGAGTTCGTCCAGAGGGTGCAGTCCTATACCGGCCGCAGCCGGGAGCAGACCTTGGGTTCACTGAAGAACAGTATCCGCCAGCGGCCCGACGGCAAATGGTCCTGGAAATACGATAAAGTCCTGCGCAGTCCCGGACGCCGGCCCGGTTCCTGGACCTCGGAACAGCTTTGGGAATGCGTGAAACTGATTGATTGTCCTACGTTGGTCGTGCGCGGCAGCAACAGCGACATCTTTGCTGAAGAGACAATGGACCGGATGCAGCAGGTGATACCCGACTGCTCCACCGTGACCATTGCCAGGGCCGGGCACCTGGTGCAGGGGGATAACCCGGCGGATTTCGTAGCCGCCGTCCAGGAACTGCTCCACCGGGTGTACTGAACCGTGGTTCGACAAGCTCACCACGAACGGAGGAGGTCCCACCAACCGTTCATCCTGAGCCTGTCGAAGGATGGCGCAGGTTGGGGCCCAGGTTTTGGGATAGTTACTTAGTCACCGCCGTCTTAAGTCACCAGCCGGGGTATTGCCTCACCCAAAGCAAAGCCGATACCGGCAGAGACGGCGCCGATGGCCAGAATCTCCAGCCCCTGCAATATCGGGGACTTTTGCACCAGCCTTCCTTTGCCCACTCCCAGCACAAACAGGGCTACCAGCGACGCGCCCACTGAAATCGAAATGGCTAGCTTGCCGTCCAGGAACATGTGGGGGATGATGGGCACCATCGCGGCCGGGATGAAGGAGGCTGCCATGGCCAGGGCGTCCCTCCAGGGGCTGGTGGTTGCGTCGTAGCTAATGCCCAGCTCCTTCTCCACCAGGGTGCGGAGCCAAAGGTCTTTGTCTTCGGCGATTTCGTCCGCCAGGTGACGGGCTTCCTCGTAGCTCTTGCCTTCCCGCTGGAACAGCACTATGAGCTCGGCCAGCTCCTCTGCCGGATTCTCAGCGGCGATGCCCACCTCTATGTGCAGATTCAACTCGCCAACCGGGACAATCTCCCCGTGCTGGCTGATTTTCTCCGCAACAGCGAGGAATTGCTGGGGGGTCTAGGGCAACGATCAGGAACATCTTGATTGGTGAGAGCGAGCACTGTAGGGCACCCGTCCGAAAAGCACTCGCCAGGATATTCGATGTACCAGAAAAGTGGCTTGGCGATCCGAACACCGACTTGATGCCGAGCGTCGAGTATCTCCTGCACGTTGCAGAGCCAATACCGGTTGACATCGACAAGGTGCCGATTGTGGAACTCGTGCGGTACCGGTTGGGCCGGAAGATTGCGAGGCGTTGGCGCAAGGATCTGAAAAGCGGCATAGCTCCGCCGTTGCCCCCCTCTCATCTTGAGAAAGAAGAACTGCCGGCTGCCGAGAAATATTTCATCGAGGCTGCGATCAGTCGTCTCTTCAGCGCGTGGCATTGGCGCCTGACGTTGATCGAGCCCAGTTCGATCGGGAACAAGGTACCGGTACGCGATACCGAGGAGTTTGCCCCAGCGTTTGCCCGTGCGCTCGAAGTCCTCCTCGGGCCGTGGCTTCGCGGCAAAGCCGAATTGAATTACGACCATTTCTATCGGTTGAATGGTTGGCTCCCAACGATCGAGAAACCGGTGGACGATATTGAGCGATACGGAGGGACAGGGCACGGGAAGGCACAGGTAAAGCGACCAACGAATGGCTGACGGGGGGGCCGAGCGGCCCCCCAACCGCGCCGCGCCCACAACTATCCCGCTGGTTTCTTGCCGGACGCCACGTCCGCCCGGGACTGGCGACACCCGGGGCAGTACTTGGCGTTCCAGTTCTTGGGCGGGAACGACTTGCCGCAGTCTTTACACGCCCGCGGTTCCCACTTCTTCTTGCCGACGCGCTTGCCTATGCTACGGCATTGCGGGCAGCGCCGGGCCTGCCAGTAGTCTCGAATGAACGCCGTGTTGCACCGAGGACAGATCGCGCGACGACCACGGCGCCGTGCCAGGACTCGTCTAGGGGCACGGCCGGATCAATCGCCCACGACCCGATCTGCGCGGTCAGTCGCGCCGCCGCCAGCGGCAGGGGCATTGCGGTCGGGTCGCCCACCGCCAGGCAGTCTTCCACCTCCGACGGCGATCGGCGGCGCTGTGCCGGCCAACTTGTCGGCGTAACGTGTTCGGCCAGCAGCGCCAAGCCGCCGTGTTGCCACGATGGCTCCGACTCCAGCTCGACCACGGTCCCCGCAACCTCCAACACAACGGTCTCGCGGTCGGCATCGCCGTTGGGGCCCAGAAGATCGGCCGGTCCGAGCAATCCATCGTCTGTTTGCAACACCCAGCCCTGGCGCGACTTGGCCCGCGTGATCCACCGACCCTCCCGCCAGCCGATTCGCGCCCGAAGCGGCGTCGGCAGCGGCGCGCCCGGCGGGAGCATCGAGCTGCCGATCACCACCATCGGCTGCCACGTCAACCAGTCCTCGGGCGGCTGGGCGTCCATGACGAATCGATGGCCGGTGCGAACGATTTCCCCGGCATCCGGGGGTGTCGCCAACGCTACACCTCCCGTCAACAGCGCCGCCAGCGACTCCACTTCCAATGACACGCCGGTCAGGCTGACATCAGCCTCGAACCCGCCGACCGAGAAGAACCGCGTCCCTTCCCGAACGAGCTGCGCGTACGCCTTCTCGATATGGACACGAGCTTCCACCGCGCCGCCGTCGCTGGCCAGACCCACTGACCTCACGATCCCAACCGGCACCTGGCGGTACGTGACCGGCGCGCCGCGGCGCAGCCCGCCACGCTGGGACGCGTGGAGAATGATCTCCAGATCGCCCGGCTCGGTCGTCTCGACGACCGGCGGCTCGGGAAGGCCGATGAAATGTCGCCGAGGCGTACCATCGCCCGGAAGAACCGCCAGGTATCTCGGTCCAACCAGCGTTTCCAGACCCACCACGCCTCCCAGATCGAGCTGCGGACGGACGACCCAGAACCGACTGCCGCGGCTGGCCAAGCGATCCGCCCGGGCCTCAAGACTGGCGGTCACGACCACCCCGTCAAATCCATCGGCCAGTTTCACATCGCGCACTTCGCCCACGGTGATTCCGCGATGGCGCACTTGGTCGCCGATCTTGATGCCGTGGCCGTGGTCGAGCTGCACCGTGATAATGAATCCACGTGAAAGCCACGCGCTATAGGCAAGCCAGCCGGCAAGGATCAGCGCCGCCGACGGCACGAGCCACGCCCACGACAGGCGACGCGCGGGCTTGAGAATGGCCTGCGGGACGGCCGCGGGCGATTGATCGGAATCGGTGTTGCGGTTGCGTTTGTTCGTCATACTCCGGTTTCCCATATTCGATGGGGATCAAAGCTCGCCGCCGCCAGCAGACTCAGCAGGACGCATAGTCCAAAGGCCATTGCAGCCGGTCCCGCCGATACTTCCACCAGATCACCGAGCTTGAGCACGGCCACGAGAATCGCCACCAGCAGCACATCGAGCATTCCCCAGCGGCCGGTCCATTCCACCAGGCGATACGTCATCGCGCGGTGACGGCGCCCCAGCCCGAGCCCGCCGACACAGAGCACGAGCAATCCACTGAGCTTGAGCACGGGAATCACCAGCGCGCACACGAGCACAATGAGCCCGATGAAGATATGCCCGCGTCCAAACAGCGTCCCAATCCCCGCGAGGATGCTCGATTCGTGCTCATGGCCGAACTTCGTGATGCTCACCATTGGCAATCCGACCGCAAACGGGTAGAGAATCAGGGCGGCCATAGCGATGGCGGCGGTTGTCGCGCTGCTTCTAAACAGCGTTGAGCGGCGAAGCAACGTGCCTTCGCAACGCGCACAGCACGCGCGCATCGACGGCGGGACTTGTGCGGCGCCGTCTGCACCAACCCGCAATGCGGACAACTGTGAAATGGGTCTGTGGTCTTTGACATGGTCCAGTGCATGTGTTTCGTTGCGGGCGCAGCACCAGCGTATCGACAAGAACATATGACCTGCAACTATGGTTGGGGTTCCTGCCCACGGTCTTTTGATCTCGAACCGATCCGTGACGGCACGTAGCGTTTTCGCGTGCTATACTTCCCCCACTCATTGCGTTTGGAGCCGGCGTCTGGTCAGGGGACGTCCGGTGCTAGGAAACCCGAGCCTGACGACAATTGGGCAAGCGATTCACTCGGCGCACTGTCGTTGCGACGCCGAGCGCGATGAGATTCGTTCATGTCGATTATGCCTTTGCCGGTCTTCGAGGCCGACGCTGATGCTCGTCACCGCACCGCGATGAGCGATGAGGAGATCTACGCACAACTCAAGCCGCCGAAGACCATCGTGGTCCGCTTCGGCTCCATGAAGTTGGTCGGCGAGTACCCCTACGAAGGCGAGGCCAAGCCCGGCTGCGGCTCCAAGCTGGTGGCTCGGACCCATCGCGGCACGGAGATCGTGGAGATGCTCACCACCACCTGCGAGAACGCCGGCTGCGCCAAGTCCGTTACCCGCCAGGAGATGCTGGAGTACATCGAGAACTCCGGCGGCAATAACTACCCGTTCTACACCAACGGCAAGATCCTTCGCATCGCCACCGTTGAGGACCTCAACAAGCAGTCCACGATCAACTCCAACAAAAAGGATTACGTCCGGACGTGTAAGGCGATGATCGACGAGCTGAGCCTCGCGATGAAGCTCGTCGATGTCGAGCCGATCCTCGGCGGGGAGCTGCTCACGTTCTACTTCATGGCGGCGGACCGCGTTGATTTCCGCGAGCTGGTGAAGCGGCTTGCGGCCCAGTTCAAGTCGCGAATCGAGATGCGGCAGGTCGGGGCCCGGGACGAGGCTCGGCTCGTGGCTGACTACGAACGATGCGGCCAGCACTGCTGCTGCAAGAACTTCCTCAAGGTGCTCAGGCCGGTGTCGATGAAGTCCGCGAAGCAGCAACAGGTGCCGCTGGATCCCTTGAAGATCTCAGGCCGGTGCGGGCGTCTGATGTGCTGCCTGCGGTATGAGGATCATACATACCAGGAGCTGAGGAAGAATCTTCCGGCACGCAACTCCCGCGTGGGCACGTCGCAGGGTCCGGGCGTCGTCGTGGACACAAAGATCTTGGTGCAGTTGGCCCTGGTCCGGCTGGAGCACAACGACGAGGAGATCGCCGTGCCCGTCGAGGAGCTCATGGACCCCGACGAGTGTCCGGTGCCCGGCACACCTGAATGGGAGAAGTCGCAGCCGCAGCTGGGCGATGCGCTGCGCGGCCTCTCGGTCGAGGAAACCTTGGAGCGCACGGACGACGAGAAGCGAACGAAGCGCCGCCGCCGCGGCCGCAAACGCAAATCTCAACAACAGGACAGTTTCCGCGAGACGGCAAAGGAGACCGAGCCCAAGGCAGCCGATGCTGGGACTGAGGCCCAGCCCCGATCCAAGCGTCGCCGTCGCCGCCGCAGACGCCGCAGCGCCCCCCCGCCCAAGGACACCTCCACCTGAACGCACGTGTGATACGCATCGCAATTGATCCATGGGCGGGTGCCATGCTTTGACCCGATAGGGCAAAGCATGCTTCATCCCGACGCGTCGGGAATGAAGCATGGCACCCGGGCAACGCCTGTGAAACACGCCGATCGAAAAACGGTACGCGCCTGACGACGAACATTGCGTCGATATCCCCTACCATCGGGCCATGGCAACGACAGACCCACCTCATCAGCTGCACGAGGAAGGAACTGCGATCGAAACGCTCCAGTCGCTGGTTATCGCGTTTGTACTGGCGATGACCTTCCGCGGCTTTGTCACCGAGGGGTTCGTCATCCCGACCGGGTCCATGGCCCCAACGTTGCTCGGCCAACACTACCGGTTCCATTCCCGCCAGACCGGCGCGACGTTCCCGATCGACGCCCGGGTTGATCCCAGCGCACGAGAAATCTATGACCCGAAGCTCGGTCCTCGCTTTGCGATTCCCAGAGCCGATCGAGGCCAGCCGCGCAACAGCATGGGCGATCGGATCCTCGTGCTCAAATGCTTGTATCCGTTCTTCGCCCCGAAGCGATTCGACGTCGTCGTGTTCAAGAACCCCACGAACCCCGACGGCAAGGACGAGAACTACATCAAACGGCTGGTCGGTCTGCCTGACGAAAAGCTCCTCCTGGTTGACGGCGACGTGTTTGTCGGCGATATCGATGCAGAGATCGGCGACCTGAAGATTCAGCGCAAGCCGGTGCATATCCAGCGGGCGGTGTGGCAAACGATCTACGACAGCGATTTCATGCCGCTGCGGCCCAACGAGCTGGATCCTTCCTATAGCCCACCCTTTAGCGGCCAAGGCTGGAACACAACCGCCGATCGCAGTTTCCGCTGTGACACGGCCGAACCCTCGACGCTCGAATGGGACCTGCACCAGATCCCGCTGACCGATTGGACGTCGTACGACATGCTGATGTATCCATTGAGGCAACGGCCGAGCCCGAACTCCCGAACGCCGATCTTCAACATCAGCGATCTTCGCGTTTCGGCCGGGATCGTTGCCGATCAGCCGGGCTTCGAGACGACACTGGAACTGGTGACGCGCGGGCACCGCTTCGAGTTCATTCTCAAGCGGCGCGAAGGTACGGGGCAATACGAGGCGATCGTGCAGATGACGCCGATTGACGACGACGGCCAGGCGACTGGAGAAACGGTCCGTCAACGTACCGAGAACATCAAACTGCGCGGAGCCGGGCGTGTCATCAATGTCGAGTTCTGGCACGTGGATCAATCGCTGTCGATCTACCTCAACGGTAAGCGCGCCGTCGGACCGCTGGAGTACGACTGGAGGCCTCGGCTGCGGATGGAGAACGCCTATCAGCTCGCCTACCAGGAAGTCCTCGACCGGTTGCCGCGGGCGGCGCCGAACCCGGCGAGGCTCATGTGGCACTTTCGCGGTTCACCGGTCACGCTGCATCGAGTCCGCGTCGATCGTGACTTGTACTATCAGCCGGCGAGGCTGAACGATCGAAGTCAGAAGAATCAGCCGGCGCTCACTGGCTGGGCTTTCGGAACGCATCCGAATAATCCGGCTGTCCTCGAGTCGGATCAGTTCCTCATGCTGGGCGACAACAGCCCGTTCTCGTCCGACTCGAGACTTTGGGGCAGCCCGGCTCCGATCGTGGCGGCGCAAATCGACGATGCCCCGTTTCTCGTGAATCGAAAACTATTGTTGGGCAAGGCTTGGGTTGTCTACTTCCCGGCGCCGTATCCGTTGCGGGACGGAGGTCGAGCCGTCGTCCCCGACTTCGGGCGACTGCGCTTCATCCGCTGACCCTTCTCGCGCCCGCCCGCCCACACGCCGCTGGCAAGATTGTGGATATCCTGTCGGTACATCGGCGGTGTGTACCGAATGTGGGGAGGCGCTGGCGCCACACGTCACGATCACCGGTTGATCCGAGCCGGCGTGTCCCCACGCCGGGGCCGGCGCAGCCGACGGTTTTTCGTGGATCAGGCGCCGTGCCGCTGCGCGCCAATCGGCACTGCGGAAAGTTCGGCTTTGGGGGCGAATCACGTTTCGCTGTTGCTGCGAATCTGGTACGCTACCTGAACTTGCGCGACCACGCAGCCCTGAAAATTGACCTCCATACGCACATCCTGCCCAAGGAGTGGCCGGACCTTCACGCACGATACGGCTACGGCGGATGGGCCAAGCTCGATCACTACTGCCCCGGCTGCGCGCGCATGATGATCGACGGCGAGTGCTTCCGCGAGATCCAAGCAAACTGCTGGGACGCGAACGAGCGCATCAATGATTGCGACACGCACGGCGTACACGTGCAGGTCCTCTCCACCGTTCCGGTGATGTTCAGCTACCGGGCCAAGGCGCCCGATGCGCTTGATCTTGCTCGCTTACTCAACGATCACATCGCTGAAGTATGTCGTGAACACCCGCAGCGCTTCGTTGGTCTGGGCACGGTCCCCATGCAGGATGAGAAGCTGGCGACCAAAGAACTCGAGCGGTGCATGAACGAGCTCGGTCTGGCGGGGATCGAGATCGGCACGCACGTCAACGGCCGCAACCTCGACGACCCGTCCGTGGTTGCGATCTTGGAAGCAGCGGCGCAACTCGACGCTGCGGTTTTCGTTCATCCGTGGGAAATGCTCGGCCAAGAACGCATGGAGAAGTACTGGCTGCCGTGGCTGGTGGGAATGCCGGCCGAGACGGGTCTCGCGATCTGCTCGTTGATTCTGGGCGGCGTGTTGGATCGGCTGCCGAATCTCCGCGTCGCCTTCGCCCACGGCGGCGGATCGTTCCCCTTCACGATCGGGCGGATCGAACACGGATATCGAACGCGCCCGGACGTTGTTGCAAGCGATTGTGCTAATGAACCGCGCTCGTACCTCAACCGAATCTATCTCGATTCGCTCGTGCATGATGCGGAGGCGCTGCGATACCTCATCAAGCTGATGGGCCCCGAGCGCATCGCGCTCGGCACGGATTACCCGTTCGTGCTGGGGGAGGACTGTCCCGGCCGGCTGATCGAGGGCCTGGGGGATATCTCCGGCAAGGACAAGCAGCGCATGCTGGCCGGGACCGCACTGGAGTTTCTGAATCTCGATGCGGCCGCGTTCACAGCATCGCCTGAGACTGTAACCACGGCGAATAAAGCCAGACAACCCCAAGGCTGAATCGGTCGTTGCTGCTACGATCAGCGTATGACACGCACCGATACGACAGCAACACCGACCACCGATTCATATCAACCAACCGAAGCGTTTGCCCAGCAGCTCGATGATCGCGACCCGCTGGCGACCTATCGCGAGAAGTTCTTGTGTCCGCGCGGCCCGGATGGTGAGCGCGTGGTTTACTTTGCAGGCAACTCGCTGGGCCTCCAGCCTGACAAGGCCCGCGAGTACGTCCTGCAGGAGATCGACGACTGGCGGACGCTCGCGGTCAACGCGCATCTCGGCGGCCGGACGCCTTGGTTTTCGTATCACGAGATATTCAGCGAAAGCGGCGCTCGGTTGGTCGGGGCAAAACCCGGCGCAGGCGAAGTCGTGTTTATGAACAGCCTGACCGTCAACATCCATCTGATGTTGGTCACGTTCTATCAACCGACCCAGACGCGATACAAGATCATGATGGAGCGGCCGGCGTTTCCCTCCGACCTTTACGCGGTCACCACACATATGCGAACCCGTGGGATCGATCCGAAAGACGGCCTCTTGCAACTTGCGCCGCGAGAAGGTGAGCACACACTTCGCATCGAGGACATCGAAGCGGCGCTTGATGAGCAAGGCGACGAGATTGCGATCGTGATGTTCGGCTGCCCGAATTTCTATACCGGCCAGGTTTTTGACATCCCGCGCATCACCGCCGCAGCCAAGAACAAGGGGTGCAGTGTCGGATTTGATCTTGCCCATGGCGCGGGCAACATCGCGCCGCAACTGCACGATTGGGACGTCGATTTCGCGGTGTGGTGTTCGTACAAGTATCTCAATAGCGGTCCCGGCGCCGTGGGCGGATGTTTCGTGCATGAACGGCACGGCAAGAACCTCGACCTGCCGCGGTATGCCGGGTGGTGGGGCGACGACCCGGAGGCTCGCTTCCAGATGCATCTGCAACGGGCGTTTGCGCCGCAAAGCGGCGCGGATGGCTGGCAGATCAGTAATCCGCCGATCCTGGCGATGGCGGCGCTCCACGCATCGTTGGAGATGTTTGACGAGGTTGGGATCGACGCCCTGCGGGCGAAATCCAAGCAACTCACGGGCTACCTTCGGTTCCTGATCGAGCGCACCGGCTCGGACGGCTATGAGATCATCACCCCGGCCGATCCGGAAGCGCAAGGCTGTCAGCTTTCGATCCTCGTTCACGATAAGCCACAGGAGCGATTCCAGGCGTTATTGGATGCGGGCATCGTCTGCGACTTCCGCGAGCCGAACGTGATTCGTGTCGCGCCGACGCCGTTTTACAACACGTTCCACGAAGCGTGGCGTTTCGCGCAAGTCCTGACGGGATAAGACAAGGCGAACCACAGATGGACACGGATGAACGCAGAGGAGATCCGAAAGGACGAATCACTGGCAACTGAGAACGAATCGCGACGGAATGGGTCGTTGCGCGGGGCCGTCGGTAACAGTGTTCGGAGGCGTCCGCGGGTTACCACCTGCGGCTACCTTCTCCTGATGCTGAATGCCTCATGCCCGTGGTCCTCCGTGTTTCAACTACACTGTCCGTATGAACGAAGGCCGGCGCGAGCGCATCATCATCGTTGGGGCCGGGCTGACCGGCGCGCTGCTGGCGTGCCTGCTGGGCGAGGCGGGGTATGACGTTGTCGTGTATGAGCGGCGAGCCGACCCGCGCAAGGAGGGGATCGTCGGCGGGCGATCAATCAACCTGGCAATCTCGGTCCGCGCCATTCACGCCTTGAAGCTTGCGGGGCTTGATCGCAAAGTGCTGAACGATGCTATTGCTATGCGCGGTCGGATGATCCATTCTCCCACCGGGCAACTGAGCTTTCAGCCTTACAGCAAGAATCCGAACGACGCGATCAACTCCGTCTCACGGGGCGCCCTGAACGTCACCATGCTCGACGCCGCCCAGCAGTATCCAAACGTCACGCATCACTTCGATCAGCGCTGCGTTGATGTCGATATCGAGACGCCCGCCGTCCAATTGCTGAACGCTCAAACCAATCAGACCACGTGGGTCCAAGGCGACGTCGTGATCGGGGCCGACGGGGCGTTCTCAGCCGTGCGCGAGCGCATGCACCTGCTCGATCGGTTCGACTATAACCAGACGTATCTCGCGCACGGCTACAAGGAGCTGTGCATCCCACCTACGTCGGACGGCGACTTCGCCATGCAGCCCAACGCGCTTCACATCTGGCCGCGCGGCGGGTACATGATGATCGCCCTTCCAAACAAGGACCGGACGTTCACCTGTACGCTCTTTTGGCCGTTTGAGGGTCCCCACAGCTTCGAGGCGGTGCAACAAGAAGCGGACGTCATGCCGTTCTTCAAGGCGCATTTCCCCGATGCGGTTGCCCTGATGCCGATGCTGGTCGAGGATTTTCTCAGCAACCCGACGAGCTCACTGGTGACCGTGCGCTGCGGGCCGTGGTGCTACCAGAACAAAGTGGCGCTGATCGGCGACGCGGCGCATGCGATCGTGCCGTTCTATGGCCAGGGGATCAACGCGGGCTTTGAAGACTGCGTTTCGCTCATGGAGTGCCTCAAGGTTTGTCGCGGCGATTGGTCCAAGGCGTTGGCAACATATTTCGACCGGCGCAAGGTGCATACGGATGCCATCGCTGATTTGGCGATCAGCAATTTCCTGGAGATGCGCGATCACGCTGCATCAAAGCTGTTTCGCTGGAAGAAGAAAGGCGAGCGGGTTGTGCATCGCCTCCTGCCGCAATGGTACTTACCGCTCTACAACATGGTGAGCTTCTCGCGGATTCCATATGCCCAAGCGGTGCAAAAAGCGAAAAGGCAGGATCGAATCCTTACGGCGGTGTTGCTGGTGGTTCTGTTCATCCTGTTGGTATCGCTCGTTTGGTGGATCGCATGATGATCTACGATATCACGCCTCCGATTACTGGAGCATTGGCTGTTTGGCCGGGCGACACGCCGCCGTCGCGCGAGGTGTTGTTGGATCTGGCCAAAGGCGACAACATCACGTTGTCCACGCTGCATGCGACGGTTCATTTGGGTGCGCATGCGGACGGACCGAACCATTACGGGCTTGATGCACGGGGCATCGGTGAACAGGCACTGGACATTTATGTAGGGCCGTGTCAGGTCATGCACGTTGATGTGAAGCGCGGCACGCGAATCGAACCGTCGCAGATTGTCGCGTCAATAGAAGCTGAGCGTGTATTGCTGGGAACCGGTTCGTACCCCGACCCGACGAAGTTCAACGAAGACTTCGCGGGACTGAGTCCGGCCCTGGTTGATGATCTTCACGAAAAAGGTGTGAAGCTCGTCGGCATCGATACCCCCAGTGTGGATTTATTCGAGTCGAAGGACTTGCCGGCACATAAGCGATTCCTCGCTCACGATATGGCAATACTTGAAGGAATCGTACTGAAGGACGTTCCGGCAGGAATGTACGAGCTGATCGCGTTGCCCTTGAAGTTGATGGGTTTCGATGCAAGTCCCGTGCGGGCCATCCTGCGCGACGGGTCGCAATGATCGCGTTTAGCGGGTGACGCGCAGCGTCCCTGGACGTCTTACCCACCGCCCGGAAGTGATTGCGTTGGATCACTCGGCTGCGGGATTACCGGTGCCAAGTACACCGTCACCGGCTCGCTGGACTTGAATTGCACGGTCATCGCCGCGCCGGGCGGCAGGGCCTCGGACTGCTGCTCGACGACAATGCGCCCGCTCCACTGGGCCGGCACACCGTAGCGCTCGTTTTGTTTGCGGTGAAGGTCCCACCGCGTGAACGTTGCCGTCACGCCGTCCGGCGTTTCCAGCGTCGGCTGCGGCGCGTTTTCGCTGTCATCCCAAACTTCAACCCACACAACAGTCACCGCCGGACTTCCGGGCGCAACCCGCAAAAACTCTGCGGTGGACTTGAGTTGCTGCCGAAGGCGACCGTTCGCTTCCACCCACAAGTTGTGAAAGTCGCCATCACTTAGATTCAATGTGATCGAAATCTTCCGATGCGCGGAGGCCTTCAGCGTTATCCGAGCCGTGATATCGACTGAACCGCCGGGCTCGATCGTGCGCGTCGATAGCTCGGCGGTGGTGCAGCTGCATGACGGCTTGGCGCTCTCGATCACCACCGTCTCGTCGGAGTCGTTGATCAAGTGGAATGTATGCTCGAACATGCTGCTGGGTGAGTCGAGCAGGACAATGCCGAAGTCGTGGCGCGACTCGCCCTCAAGGACACTCCCTCCGAGCGTTACGACGAGGGCAATGACTGCTGCTGTTGACAGCCCGACGATAGCCAGAATGAGAATCGCGATCCGATGGAGAGTTCGACGGTCCATACTGCTCAATCCGAGGAGGTTGCCAGGAAGTGTTCGATGCCGTGGCCGTTCAGACTAACGTAGATGGCTGCCGGCATTGTTTCCACCGCATCAACGAACAGGTAGGACCCTGACGGCTTGGGCCCGCCCACCTGCCACTCTGGCAGCGGCACACCCCCTAAAACAGCCCTGACGCTAGCGCCAAACGGTATTCGCTTTGCGTCAATGATATGTACGCAGACGTACTGTCTCCCGACCACCACACCGGAGAAATATCCGATGCGCATGGATCGCTTTACAACCCTGGCCCAGCAAGCCCTGGCTGATGCCCAGTCGCAGGCGCTTTCGGCCGGTCACGCCGAGCTGACGCCGCTGCACATTCTGGCCGCGCTCCTGGAAGACCGCACCTCGATCGCCCATTCGATCATCGGCAAGGCCGGCGTGAACGCTGACCGCGTGGCTGAGGTCGCCGAGGCCGAATTGAAGCGACTACCCACTGTCTCCGGCGAGTCCGCCCAGCCGCAAACCAGCCCCGCCGCCATCGGGGTCCTGACCGAAGCTGAAAAACAAGCCAAGCAGCTCAACGACGCGTACACCTCTTGCGAACATCTCCTGCTCGCCCTTGTGCAAGTGAAATCCGAAGCGAAGGAGGTTCTCACCGTCAATGGGCTCGACCACAAACGACTGCTCGGGGCAATCAAGTCCCTGCGCGAAGCGTCCGGCGTTCAGAACATCAACGACCCAAACGCCGAAGCAACCTTCGAAGCGCTCAAGAAATACGCGATCGACCTGGTTGAATTGGCCCAGCAAGGCAAGCTCGACCCGGTCATCGGGCGCGATGAAGAAATCCGACGCTGCATGCAAGTGCTCGGCCGGCGAACCAAGAACAACCCCGTCCTCATCGGCGAACCGGGCGTGGGTAAGACCGCAATCGCTGAGGGACTCGCTTTACGAATCGTCAACGGCGATTGTCCCGCTTCGATGCGCGATGCGAGAGTCGTCGCTCTCGATGTCGGTCAGCTCCTGGCCGGCACAAAGTTCCGCGGCGAGTTTGAGGAACGACTCAAGGCCGTCTTGCGCGAAGTCGCCGCCAGTGACGGCAAGATCATCCTCTTTATCGACGAGTTGCACACGATCGTCGGCGCCGGCGCAGCCGAGGGCGCCGTCTCAGCCGGCAACATGCTCAAGCCGGCCCTGGCCCGCGGCGATCTGCGCTGCATCGGCGCGACGACGCTCGATGAGTATCGCCAACACATCGAGAAGGACGCCGCCTTTGAGCGGCGCTTCCAGCCGGTCTATATAGGGGAACCGTCGGTCGAGGAAACCGTCGCGATTCTGCGCGGCCTGAAGCCTCGCTACGAAGCCCATCACGGCGTGCGAATCCAGGACGCTGCCCTGCTCAGCGCCGCTGCCCTCAGTCATCGCTACCTTACCGGGCGGTTCCTGCCGGACAAAGCGATCGACTTGGTTGATGAGGCGGCCTCTTGCCTGCGCATCGAAAACGATTCGATGCCCGTTGAGTTGGACGAGCTGCGCCGCAAGATCATGCAACTTGAAATCGAGCGCGAAGCGCTCAAGCTCGAGGTTGATGAGGAATCAAAGAAACGGCTGTTATCACTCAAGGAAGAACTCGCTGACCTCGAGGAGCGCAACCGCCGACTCAGCGCGCAATGGGACGTCGAGAAGGCTGAACTCGACAAGATCAGGTCCATCAAGACCCAGATCGATCGCAAGCACACTGAGTTCGAGCAGGCGCAACGTCGAGGCGATCTCGAAACGGCTGCCCGCATCCAATACGGCGAACAGCGCGAACTTGAATCACAACTGCACGCCGCTGAGGAAGAGCTTGCGAAGCGGCAAGCCGACGGCAAGGCGATGGTGAAGGAAGAGGTCGACGCCGAGCAGATCGCCGAGATCGTCGCGCGATGGACGGGCATCCCCTTAGACAGGCTCGTAGAAGGCGAACGACAAAAGCTTCTGCGCATGGAAGATGAAATCCGCAGTCGCATTATCGGTCAGGACGAAGCGGTGCGCGCCGTCTCCGACGCTGTGCGCCGCAGTCGAGCCGGACTCGGCGAAGCCACGCGCCCCATCGGATCCTTCCTGTTCCTCGGCCCGACCGGCGTGGGCAAGACCGAGCTGTGCAAGGCCCTGGCTGAGTTCCTCTTCGACAGCGACGAGGCGATCGTCCGCATCGACATGAGCGAATACATGGAGCGACACGCAGTAGCCCGCTTGATCGGCGCGCCCCCCGGCTACGTCGGCTACGAAGAAGGCGGCCGACTCACCGAGGCGGTGCGGCGACGGCCCTACTGCGTGTTGCTGTTCGACGAAATGGACAAGGCCCACCCCGATGTCGGCAACATCCTGCTGCAACTGCTCGACGAAGGCCGCCTCACCGATGGCCACGGCCGAACCGTAGACTTCCGTAACACCATCATCATCATGACCAGCAACATCGGCTCGCAGGCGATTCTAGAAATGACCGATCAAGGCGCGCTCGATCTCGAAATCGAAGCCCATATGCGCGACTTGCTCAAGAAAACGATGCGCCCCGAACTCCTCAACCGCATCGACGAGACGATCATCTTCAATCAACTCACGCAGGAGAACCTGGCGGGGATCGTGGAGATTCAAATCGGCCATCTCCGGGGGCGCCTGGCGGATCGTGGTTTGTCGCTCGAGTTGACGGATGCAGCGAAATCAGCCCTTGCCGAGGAAGGCTACGACCCACAGTTCGGCGCACGTCCATTGAAGCGCATCATTCAGCAGCGCATTGAGAACCCGATCGCCGCGCAGATCCTCGCCGGCAACTTCAACCCCGGCGATACGATCAAAGCTGACTACCAAGGCAAATCGTTTGTACTTGAACGCGCTGCGCACGAGCCGGAGATGGTCGGGAATTCCTAAAGCCACTCGTTGGCCGACCGTTCGCCTCCGTTGTTCCAACCTTCTATGATCGGGCCGATGGGTCTAGATCTGAGCCAACTTCCGCACGCCGAGATCGAAGCGCTTTGCCGCGAGTATCACATTCATCGGCTGGCGCTCTTTGGCTCTGCGCTGCGCGATGACTTCACGGCGGACAGTGACGTTGACGTGCTCGTCGAGTTCGAGCCGGACGCGCGGATCGGATTAGCGTTCTTCCGGTTGCAGGATGAGCTTTCAGAGTTGTTCGGCCAGAACGTCGATCTACACACGCTGCAATCGTTGAGCAAGTATTTTCGTGATGAGGTGCTCAATGAGGCCCGAGATATCTATGTCGCGGCATGATGACATCACCAGCATGGGCCAAATGCTGGATCACGCCCGTGAGGCCGTTCAGATGGCTGAGGGATTCTCTCGGACTGACCTCGACTCCGACCGGAAGTTAGAGTTGTCGCTCACGCGACTTGTCGAAATCGTCGGCGAAGCCGCGAAGCGCGTCTCGCCCAATCGTCGCGCCGCGCTGCCTCAGATTCCTTGGAAGGAAATCGTCGGCATGAGGAATCGACTGACGCACGGGTACGACGCTGTGGACCTGGACATCTTATGGAACGTGATCCAGGACGATCTTCCGCCACTGATCGACCAGCTCCAAACCATTCTCGCCGACAAGTAACACCAACACCGGCGCGGCCGAGGCTGCAGGCAACCTCGGCCGCCACCGGCGTCGCGTACTGGTAACCCGCGGACGCCTTCAAACACAATCGATGATCCGTTGCGCAACGACCCCGTTTAGCCGCGAGCTGCAGGCGAGCGCGTCGCAGAAATGACATCATGGCATCGTGGCATCAAGGCATCGAAGGGAAGGGATGCGGTCACCATTCCGCCATACTTCCGGGGGCGAGGCGTCTTGGGCGCGCGCCCACGACGCCGTTGCGCCCTGTACGGAGCGGCGCCTTTTCGAGGCTAGAGCCATGATCGACCCATCAGCAGGCACATGTTCTCAGCCAATGCCGCGCGAAGCGGTTCTCGAAGGAACCGGCTGGTTTTCAAGCGGTTCCGGGGGTGGGGGTGGGGCTGGGGGCGTGACCGCACCGCGGCCATGGCGGCGCGCACACGCTAGTCCCCTTTCGGGAAACGGCGCGCGCCGATCGGGCCTCGATGTGGGGGCGGTGTATCATTGGGCCAGGAAATCTTCCCCGGCCCGACCGGCTGACCACCGACGAACGATTCAGCGAGTGCTTACCAAGAATGCCTGATACCGAAACCGACACGACCACCGCGGACGCCACCGCAACCCAGCCCGCGCCACACGCACCGGGGCACCTTCCCTTAGCGGTGTTCAAAGAGCTCGAGATCGTCCGTGATCCGAAGAACCTGTTTCATCAGACGATCGAGCAGGTGCTCATCGCGGCGGAGCTGGTGGGGCTTGCCCATCACCAGCAGCTCATGTTGGCGCAACCCAAGAACGAGATCATGGTCCACTTCCCCGTGCTGATGGACGACGGGCATCATGACCTGTTCAAGGGATATCGCGTGCAGCACAACAACGTGCTGGGCCCCTACAAGGGTGGGATTCGGTATCACCCGCACGTCAGCCTGGACCATATCAAGGCGCTGGCGGTGCTGATGACCATGAAGTGCTCGCTGGTGCGGATCCCCTTCGGCGGGGCCAAGGGCGGCGTGAAGTGCAACCCGCGGGAGCTGAGCACCGACGAGCTGATGCGCGTGACCCGGCGCTTCTGTTCGGCGATCAGCAACCAGATTGGACCGGACTACGACATTCCCGCGCCGGATGTGGGGACCAACGCGCAGATCATGGCGTGGTTCGCCGACACGTACGCCCAGATGACGCCCGAGCACGACCGCTCCGACACGCAGCGCGTGGTGACGGGCAAGCCGGTGGAAATGGGCGGCTCGGTCGGGCGGAACAAGGCCACCGGCCAGGGATTGGTCTATGTGTTGCAGGAGATGCTGGACGAACTGGAGATCGATCTTGGGTCGCTGAAGTTCAGCCTGATCGGCTTCGGGAACGTCGGCGGCTGGACCGCACGGTTGCTGGGCGAGCTTGGGGCGTCACTCGTGGCGGTGCTCGACCACACGGGCGCGATCCACAACGAAAAGGGCATCGACCCGGAGGCCCTGAGCGAGCACACGGCCAAGACCGGCGGGGTTGGGGGTTTCGCTGAGGCCCAGGCGGTCGAGGAGAACGAGTTCTATGGGATTCCGGTGGACGTGTTCATCCCGGCTGCGCTGGAGCAGATGATCACGCCCCAAAAGGCCAAGCTGATTGAGGCGAAGGTGGTGGTGGAAGGCGCGAACGCGCCGACGACCCCGGAAGGGGACGCCGTCTTGCGTCAGCGGGGGATCGAGATTCTGCCTGCGATCCTGTGCAACGCTGGGGGCGTGACGGTGTCGTACTTCGAATGGGTGCAGAACAAGTCGTCGGTCTACTGGCCGGCGGACGAAGTCGATCGGCGGCTCAAGCAGCACATGGTGCTGGCGGCGCGGCGCGTCAAGCTGGCGCGAATCAAGTATGAGTGTGACATGCGCACCGCCAGCTACTGCGCCGCGTTGGATCAGATCGGCAAGGTCTACGATCTCAGCGGAGTCTTCCCCTAACGTGTTGAGCCGGGCTCCTCGCCCTCGGCCCCCCGGTCCAGGGCAGGACCGAGTCGGAGTCGGGTCGAACCGGGTCTGCTGCCCGGGGAGCCCAAGGTGGTGTACCCGGCCTACGGCGGAACCAAAAAAGGGGCTGCCGAATGTGGCCCGCCGGCTTTGAGGGCTTCCCTAGGCACTCCCAAACTCCGCAGAACCCCGACTTGACACGATCAGTCGGGGGTCGAAGCGCACGGCCCAGATTCCTGTCAGTTCTCGCCTTTTCTCGTTTGCATCGGTAGCCGTCGGGGGTATTCTTGTGGCTGAGAAAGGGTCCCCGAATCCTTCACGGATCGGGGCGCGTGCAACCGGGGAGTGCGTGAGGAGGAGACCGGCCCCGCGCGGTGGGGTCGAAGTTCTTCCAACGAGAGAGAGAGAGCAAGTCATACGCCACAGCGCAGACCAGGCTCTCGGTATCGTCCGCATCGGAAGGTGCGGTCGAGGATTTGAACCGTATGTGCGTACGGAATATGTTGGACCTCTTTTTTTACGCGTAAGCGCTTGGCTCGGAATACGCGATCCGAGTCCGGAGGAGAGGCAAGGTTCTCGAGAACACGAAGACAGGAGAAACACAGCAATGAGAGAGATACTTGTAATGGTCGCCGTTGGCGGGTTGATGGCCATCACGGGAGCGGCGTCGGCTGACACCGTGAACGTATGGTCGGCCGGTCCCGGCCTGGGCATCGCGATCCCGGACGACTTGTACGACGGTAGCTTCGTCGGCATGGCCTCCGATTTTATTGTGGTCGGTGACGACGGCTTTGGGGGCAACATCATCACCGACATCGACGTGACGATCGGCATGAGCCACACCTGGATCGGCGACCTCGTCATCAAGCTGGTCTCCCCCGGCGGCACGGTGCTCACGCTGCTCAGCCGACCGGGCTTTGCCGAGCTGGCCGACGATGGCACCGGCTGCTGCGGCGATTCGTCGAACCTGGCCTTTGCGTTCCTGATCACCTACGACGATGCGTCGCTCAATAGCGCGGAATTGATGGGCGGCGGGATTGGTGGCACTTTGGTCGTCGGCGACCCCGCCAACGGCAGCCCCGACAACTACTTCCCGAACCCCGGCGCCGGCCCCGGCGTGGCCCTGTCTGACTTCAACGGACTGAACGCGCTCGGGAATTGGACGTTGTACATCGGCGATAGTGTGAGTGCCGACACGGGTGTCCTGGACCGCTGGTCGATGACCATCACGACTATTCCCGCCCCGGGCGCCTTGGCCCTGCTCGGAATGGCTGGACTCGTGAGCCGACGGCGCCGTCGTTCGTAGTTGTCCACTTCTCATACGAGATGCAACGACTTGCCGCTCGACCTGCCGTCGAGCGGCTTTCTTTTTTGAACTCTGGTATCGCGAGTACGAGCCGCTAGCGAAGCGGGTATCCTGCCGCGAAATTGAGATTTCGAAGTGGACCTGTATGTGCAGATCAACAATGATCCGATGAAATCGAAACACGCCCCGCATGAGCAACTTTCTGACCACCACACTTGAGCGACTGAGAAGCCGACCAAAAGTCACAGGCGTCGTTGTTCGGATTGTGGCGACGTACGTTCTTCTAGGTGCAGCCGCAAAGGTGCTCTGGGGCGCGCCGTCGGATCTGCCGGCTGCGCTACTTCAAATGGTGCGATGGGATGAACAGGTTCTCTTCGACCTGGTTATCTTTGTCGAGTTGTTCGTAGCCGGACTCGCGATCGTCTCGCCAAAGATCGGCTGGCCCCTCGTTAGCGCCGCGCTCGCCGGCTTCGTGATCGTTCTCGTGCAGCAGCTTCGCGGCGGAGAAACATCGTGCGGATGTTTCGGATCAGCGTTGACAGTCCCAACACAGGTCATGCTTGGAATCGATCTGCTTGCGCTGACGGGCATGGCGCTCGTGCAGCCGTGGTCGAGTTTGCGATCAACATTGTGGCGGGCGTGGGCGGTCGTGCCCGCTCCGCTTCTCGCAGTGGTCGGAGTCTGGTATGTGCATTCGGCGACGATCGCGCCGCTAGATCCCCCTCCCGATCTCGATGACTCAGCTTTGGTCAATCAAACATCCGATACGCCCGAGAATGAACAGGTCGTGGTTGATCCTCCTCGAACTTCACGGTCACCGTCACCACCGCCGCCGGAGCCGATCACCACTCAGCAGCCACCCGCTCCCAAGGAGTCCGAATGGCGACTTCCTGCTCGGTTGCCGCGCATTATCACGTTGCGACCTCCGGATTGGGTCAACCAGCCGTTGCGCGAATGCGCCCTGGCCACTTGGGCTGACACCAGCAAGATGCCCGAAGACTGCACGCTCATTTTTTACTATGACACGTGTACGCACTGCGCTGAGCACATCAAGGCGAAGGCGGACTCGGCCTATCGAATCGACTATGTGTTCATGCAACTTCCGACGGCGCGCAACAGCCGCTACCCTCGTGTAGTACATGAATTACCGCGCGGCCTGCACGTAAAATTACCTGCCGGTCCGCGTTGGCAACTCGAGACGCCCTGGGATGTTCTGGTATGGAATGGAATTGTCATTAACGCGACCAAGGGGTTCTAGCAATCTCCAGGCCGAACGCGCTGAGTCCGGATGACAGTCAACACAATAAGGTTGCGTCATGGCATGAGCTGTCGCACGAGCGCTGATCCTTACTGCAAATCAAGATCCGTCCGCACCGAGGGATGCCCGCATCTGGTCAGCCAGCCGCTTGGCGCCGGCATCGTCGAGTGTTCCTGCCTCCCAGGTCATTCCCAAGCCGGCGTCTGAGTACTTCGGAATGATATGAAAATGCACGTGAGGGACCGCTTGGTGCGCAGCCGTCCCGTTGTTCTGAAGCACGTTGTACGCCTCGGCGCCGGTGGCCTGCATCACCGCGCGACACAGCCGGGGCAGCACGCGCCCGATCGCAGCCGCCGATTCGTCGCTCAGCTCGTGCAGGGCCGCCTTGCGTTCCTTGGGGATGACCAGCGTATGCCCTTCGCTGAGCGGCCCGA